>DVMG01000176.1 GCA_018715105.1 Candidatus Ventricola intestinavium | reverse complement strand
GTCAGATATCCCTCTTTTTGCAGCACAACGGACAGTGTGAGCGTCAGCACACACAGCAGCACTCCCAAGACGACTGATCCTCTTTTTTTCATTGGCCTGACTCCCCATCCTCTTGATATACATCAAATTATATCATAACCGTAAAAATTGTCAATTTGCTGTCGTCCGGCGCAAAGCGGGAAATGCTCCCGGATCGGGCGATTGGGGGCCAACGCAAAAGCCGCGTGCCCCTTTTGCAGGGCGCGCGGCCATCCATCCGTCTGTGTATTGATTCAAAACCCGAATGCCTCGTAGTCCTCTTTGGTAAACCGGTGATACGTCATGTGGTTTCCTTCATCGGTGATGCAATACCGAAAGCCATCCGGAACGCCGTCTTCAAAGTAGATCAGATAATCAAACTCACCATTGTGCAGCGCCTCCAGATGCACATGATCCGAATAGCGGTGAAACTGATGAAGCAGCATCTGCAGCGTGCATCCCGGTTTTTCAATGGCTTGGATCAATCCGGAAAGAAAGCCATCCCGGTCCGTATGCGCATGAACATAGGCCACGCCCTGAGGCGGAACGGCCAGGCAAAACTTCTCCCCTTTTCTGCTGACCTGGATGCGCCCCAGTTCGGGGGCCTGCGCGCGGAAAAACGCCTCCAGCTCCCGCTGCATCTGCGCCGCATCCATCTGCTTTCCCGCAAACCCGCACAGAGAAGAAAGGGGATAATATAGCCGCATCGTCTCCTCCCGATACCCCAGCTTGAGCTGGCCTTCCTCGATCACATCCACGATGTTTTGCCTGAGCTTCTCCATATTTTTTCCTCTCCGAATCATCCGGCTCACAGATTCATGCTGTAGATGACCATGTCCCGCAAAAGCACGCCGCCCTCTACGATCGGATGGTCATAGTTCTCTGTGAAAAAACCGGGAATACATCCCGTGCGCACAAACCCGCATCGCTCATAGAAAGGGACTGTGGCCGGGCTGTCTCCCGTGCCTACACGCAGCACACGGAAGCGCCCCGCATACACATGGCGGATAAACTCGATCATCGTGCGTCCAAAACCCATGTGCTGATAGCGCGGGCAGACGGCGAGGTTCTTGATTTCAAGCACGCCATCCCCTTCGTTGGTCACGGCTACGCAGGCGCAGGCCTCACCCTTCCACAGCAGCACATACATCTGGCTGCGCATCAGATATCGGTCGATCATGTTCTCCTGCTCGTCTGCAAGCAAAAGAAGGTCGATATACCGCTTCTTATCCCGCACCACCCGGTCAATCCGCATGGGCGCCTTTCCCATCCAAAGATAGGTAAAATCCGGCTTCTCTTCGCCAATTTGTAGACAGGTTTGACTCACAAAGATCCGTCCTTCCGCAAACACCCTTTCGTCTTTCTTTCCATTATATTGTAATTATACTACGTTTTATGCATGTTTGTAAAGCAATATGCCCGTTTTCACGGGCGTATCGTCTGTGGGTCAGTGAGCGGCGGAAACCTGCCGCTTCCTTCTCTTTTGCATCTTCCAAATCCGCCGTCCGGCAAGCCCCGCCAACGCTGCCAGGGAAACCGCGTCAAAAAAGCGCCAATATCCCTTCCCGGCAAACCATATCCGCAGCGTTCCTTCGGTTCCCGCGGGCAGATGCACCGTCAGCCGGTTGTTTTCCCCAAGACCGACGGCCATCTCCCGGCCTTCCACCTCCGCCGCATATCCGTCAAAGCCGAAAAGTGCGAATGTCAGCGTCGCATCGCCTTCGGCAACGACGGATGCCGTCACGGTTGTTCCTTCTTTTACATAGTTCTCCATCCGGACGGCTCCGTCCATGAGCACCGTTCGCTCCGTTGTTCTCTCCACGTCGCTGCCCGGAATCGTGTATTCCCTGTAGGTATAGGCCGTGTTGTCCCCTTCTCCAAAGGCAATGTATTCATCAAAGCGCATCTCGCGGCTGAGCGTGGGCATCGTGCACAGCGCTGCCACGCACAGCGCCAGCATGGCGGCCGCATCCGGGCGCGATCCCGCAAACCGCGTCAGACCATAGCCGCCCGCCAGGGACAGGAGCACCACCGTCATCATCAAAAGCCGCCACGAAAACTGGATGTAATCCGTCAGCCCCCCGGTCAGCACCGATAGATAGCTCCATGGAAACAGCTCCGTAGCGGCGATGCTGAAGCACACCCCGCCCGCCAGCAGCAGGCCTGCTGTGTACGCCTTCAGGCCATGATCCTTTTGGGCCGTCAGCCCATACAGTGCCAGCGCAGCGCCGGCCAGCAGCGGCAGCCCGATCTCCGTAGAGAACCGTGTCAGATGAATGTTTCGCGGCGCAAGCGTATTGCCGCTTCCCAAGGCAAAGAGCTGCGCGGGGGCCAGCGCGCTGTAGCTTACATCCGAGGCCAGTTCGGCCGCGCCGATCCCCTGAAGGCTATATGTCAAAAGCGGCGCAAGCTGGAAGGCGCACAATAGCGCCGTCAGTCCGACCGCCTTGAGCAGAGGAATCATGCGCTTTTCCCGCACGATCCGGCGGACGTGGATCAGGCAGAACAAAAACGCGGTTCCCGCGCAGATCAGCGTGGAAATCATGTGACACAGGAAGACACAGGATGCGCCAACACTCAAAGTGGCATAGCGTCTGGAATCCCCCAGCACCACCTCCCACAGGCCCAGGATGAACAGGGGAAGCACCGCCATGGCCGTGGCCTCCCCCACTGCGCAGCGGGTGTATGCATTGGTGGCCCGGTAAACGGCCAGCGTGTAGAGGATCGCTGCGCAGGCCGCGATCCACCGTTCCCCAAACATGCGCCTGGCACAGGCATACAGCGTGACCGCCGAAACGAGGCTTACTGCCGCCATGTAAACATTCATCACATAGGTGATGGATGCACCCATCAGGCGCATCAGGGCCAGAGGATACAGAAAGAGATCCGCATAAAACACCGATGTGATCGCGCCATATCCGTTGTATGTATATCCGCCCGCACGCACGGGAAACTGCCCGCCGGCAAGCCCGCTGGCAAGGTTTTCCACACGGGCCATATGGAAGTAGGTATCGTGTGCGAGGTTGAGCGTGTCTTTATAGGCGGGGCTGTTGGCAATCAGCAGCGCAAGGCCGATGAAGATCACCACGCCGGCCCGCTCTCCTGCGAGCCTTCCCGTCGTGCCCAACACCCACAGCACGCTGAACAGGATCGCCGCAAACAGCAGTGTCCAGGCATGATCGTTGTAAAACGGGCTGTACATTCGCAGGTTGACGACATCCATATAGGTTCCGGAAACAAAGTCAATGTCCAATCGCAGGTTGACGCAGGCCTCCTGAAGGGTGAATTCCACCTCGTTCCACCCCTCGCCCGCCGGAACCGTCACCTCTGCGGGAGAAACCGCCGCGTTGTTGCCGCAGGAAAAGCGCAGCCGGTTTTCTCCATCCCCGTCGATCCAGTATCGCAGGCGGTAGGTTCCCGCAGGCAGATTCAGGCCCGTCGCGCCTTCGTTGAGAAGGCCGTAACGGTCGCCGGCGTCAAGGCTTCGTGACCGCCTGTTTTCCTTGAAAGAGATTTGGTTGTACTCCATGTCCTCAAACACGCGCTGTTTATCCAATACGCCTGTGACAAAGACCAGGAGGACCAGCACAGCCGCGGCAAACACCGGCCCCCAGACCCTGTATGTCTTCCTTCTGTTCACATGCAGTCTCCTTTTCCATTTCCTCTAAAGAAAGGGAATTTGCAGGCGTCTGCAAAAAGTTTTTCTCCCCCCGGAGGAGGAGAAAAACGGCTTTGCCGGGATCCCGTATTCCCGCTCTCAATACGCCTTGGCGAAATAGATTACCTTGTGGGCCGGCCTGCCGCAGCAGACACATGTATCCCCGATGGGCGTCTGATCAAAGGGCATGCAGCGCGATGTGGCGCTCATGCGTTCCTTGATGGTGTCTTCGCACGCCCGATCACCGCACCACATCGCCCTGGCATAGCCTCCATTTACCTGGCGCTCCAGTTCTTCCATGTTGTGCACATCCGCAGTATGCGCGTCGCGGAAATCGCGGGCGATCTCAAACATGTTGCGCTGGATATCCTGCAGCATGGCTTTGATCCTGTCTTCAAGCCCTTCCCGATCCAGCGGCGCCTTTTCAAACGTGTCTCTCCGGACGCTCATCACCTTGCCCTCGGCCAGGTCGCGCGGACCGACTTCCACGCGCACAGGGACTCCCTTAAGCTCCCATTCATTGAATTTCCAGCCCGGCGTCACATTGTCCCGGTCATCCAGTTCCACGCGCAGGCCCGCTGCGCGGAGCGCATCGGCCACAGCCTTCGCCCCCTCCAGCACGCCCTCCTTGTGGGCGGCCACGGGCACCACCACCACCTGCACCGGCGCGATTTTGGGCGGCAGTTTCAGGCCGCGCTCATCGCCATGGGTCATGATGATCGCGCCGATCAGCCGTGTGCTGGTGCCCCAGCTGGTCTCATGCACGTATTTCTGCGTGCCGTCCTTGTCAAGATATTTGATTTCAAACGGCTCGGCAAAATTGGTGCCGAAGTTGTGGCTCGTGCCGCTTTGCAGCGCCTTGCCATCCTGCATCATCGCCTCCACGGAATACGTGGCGCGCGCGCCGGCAAACTTCTCCTTGTCGCTCTTCATCCCGCAGTAAACGGGAATGGCCAGCACGTTTTCGCAGAAATCGCGGTAGATATGCAAGATCTGCATGGTCTCTTCCTGCGCTTCTTCGGCCGTCGCGTGAACGGTATGCCCCTCCTGCCAGAGGAACTCTGCCGTGCGCAGAAACGGCCTTGTCGTCTTCTCCCAGCGTAGGACGGAACACCACTGATTGTATTTGAGCGGCAGATCGCGCCAGCTCTGCACCCACTTGGCATACATGGCGCAGAAAATCGTCTCGCTCGTGGGGCGAATGGCCAGGCGCTCCGTCAGCGGCTCAGAGCCGCCCTGCGTCACCCAGGCTGCTTCGGGAGCAAACCCTTCCACGTGTTCGGCCTCTTTGAGCAGCAGGCTCTCCGGAATAAGCATGGGCATGGATACATTTTTATGGCCGGTACGCTTGAATTCCGCATCCATCTGCTGCTGAATGAGCTCCCAGATGCCGTAGCCATACGGCTTGATGGCCATGCAGCCGCGAACCGGCGTGTAATCCATCAGATCCGCCAGGCGAACCACATCGGTATACCACTGGGAAAAATCCTCGCTTCGGGGCGTAATGTGCTGAACAAACTCCTGCTGACTCTTTTTTGCCATCTCTTTTTTCCTCTTCCTGCTCTTATTTTTTAAGGTATCGGGGTGCCGGCCGGCAGAAACAAAAAACGCTTCGTCCCTCTCCTGGGACGAAGCGACCTGCTTCGCGGTACCACCCGGTTTGGCATGACGCGGCATGCCCTCCTCTTTTCCCCTAACGCGGGAATACGGCGGCGTTCTTGGCGCCGCAGCTGCTGGGGATCGGAGCCTTGGGCCCTTCCTTCCTGCGCGGCCTTCCAGCCAGCGAACCGCGCTCTCTTGAGGCGAATCAAGCCCTGCTTTCCCCGTCATCGCCGGGTATTGCAGCCATTATAAGCAATTTTCCTCTTCCTGTCAAGCCCTTCAGGCCCCGTTTTTTGCCCGGCAAACGAAATCATGCCCCCAGCATCCGCGCCAGCTCGCATACCGCCTGCGCCTCATCCGGTCCCTCCGCGAGAATGGTCACGCACTGCCCGTCGGAAAGCCCGGCAGAGAGCACACCCATCAGCGACTTGGCATTGACCGTGATATTCTGCCTGCGCAGAAGCACGCGGGCATGATAGGCGCTCATCCGCGTGGCGATCTGCGCCGCCTGCCGCGTCATCATCGCCTCGGGAATGGATGTTTTGATCGTCAGCTCCATGGTCTCTCTCCTTTCGCGTTTTCTCTCCTCCCGGTCCTGTGTCACTCATGCCCCTGCGGGGCTCTTATGCAGGCGCCGCCCCGCCGGAACAGGGGAGAGCGCCGTTTTCCCGGGCATCCTTTTACCCGGGCGCTTCCTCCAGCTCGGCGGCCATCTGCTCCAGCCTGCGCAGGCGGTGGTTGACGCCGCTCTTCCCCACCGGCGGGTCACAAAGCCGGCCCAGCTCTTCCAGCGACATTTCGGGGTGGCCCAGCCGCAGCCGGGCCGTCTGCAAAAGGGGCGGCGGCAGGCTCTGCTCTCCGCGCGCAGAAAGCAGCCTCTCAATGGCCTGGGTCTGGCGCGCAGCGGCTGTCACAGCCCGCTGCACGTTCGCGCTGTCGCAATTGACGGCACGGTTGGCGTTGTTGCGCAGCCCCTTGCGGATGAAGGCATCCTCCATGGCAAAGCGCGCGGCCTGCGCGCCCAGGATGCTGAGCATATCGGTGATCTCGCTTTGCCCCTTCAAATAAAGGAGCGTCATCTGCCGCCGCTTTCCCATGTGCGCGTTCAGGGAGAAGCGTGCGATCAGCCTTTGCAGCGCCTGGGCAAACCCCTCGTCGCCCAGCACGAATTCGAGGTGATACTCCTTCTGCGGATCCGTAACCGAGCCGCATGCCAGAAACACGCCGCGAAGGAACGCCATGCGGCAGCACTTGCGCACCGTCACATCGCGGGGCACGCCGCGCCGCTGCGCGAGATCGATGCCGCATCCTTCCAGCACAAACGCTGCCTCTCCGCCCTCGATCACCACGCGATAAATGCTGCGTCCCCCCAGCCGGGCCTGCCTGAGCGTCACCAGTTCAGCCTGTACATCAAATACTTCCTGCAGAAGACGGGCGGCACGCCTGGCGACATCGGCGTTTTCCGTTTCAATGGACAGGCGGCGTCCGCCGCCCGCGCGCAGGATCACCGAGCCCGCCGCCGACACCATGCCGCTGAGCTCTGAGAGCAGGCAGCACACGCTCGCCGGCTCAAAACGGCAAAGCTCCTCTTTGGTCTGCGATGAATAGGACATGCGGTCCTCCCTCCGTCGGGCATCCGTGCATCAATCCCGGTCGCGCCTGCCCGCAATCAGAATCAGCCGCAGCAGCTGGAGCAGCGCCTGGAGCGCGGCCGCCACATAGGTCAGCGCCGCGGCGGAAAGCACGGCCTTTACACCCCGCACCTCGTTTTCCGGCAGATATCCGGAGGAAAGGACCCCCACCGCACGCCTTGATGCGTTGAACTCCACCGGCAGCGTCACCAGATAAAACAGCACAGCCAGAGAAAAGCACAAAATGCCGATCTTGACAAGCGGCTGCCAGGAAAAGATCAGCCCCAGCAAAAACAGCGGCACGGCCGCGTTGGAGCCGATGTTGGCAAGCGGCACGAGCATGGAGCGAATGCGCAGAGGCGCATATGCCTGCGCGTCCTGAATCGCGTGGCCAGCCTCGTGGGCAGCGACCCCCAGCGCCGCGATGGAACGCGAGCCGTAGACCTCCGAAGAGAGGCGCAGCACGCCGTCGCGCGGGTCATAGTGATCGGTCAGGCTGCCGGCCACGGGCTCAATGCGCACATCGCCGGCCCCGTTGGCATCCAGAATCTGCCGTGCGATCTGGGCGCCTGTCAGCCCGGTGCAAGACATCTCCTGCTGCCATTTATGAAATGCGGAAGAAACCCGGATCTGCGCATACAGCGCCAAAATCAGGCCCGGAATCAACAGCCAATACGTCGGGTCATACCAGAAAAACATGGTCTTTTCCTCCCTTTTGAGCGCGCATCCGGATGGCTGCGGCGCCCCAAGCTCGTTCTTACAACCTCCATGATATCCGTTTTATGCGTCCCGTTCAAGGCAAAATGCACAAAAACCCGTTTTTCGCGGTTGACTTGTCCATTTGCGTTTCCCGCTACTCGATCCTGTCCACAAAAAGGAGATCAAAGCGCGGCACCATCACCGGTTCGCCGTTTTCATCCTGCTCCTCATAAACGCCGGCCACCGAAACCACCGCGGTCATCATGTCGCCCACGCGGACGCCCATGTCTTCTCCCGACACGATGACAACCGGGTTGAACCACTGGCCATCCGATCCCCGGTTGAACTGCATGCGCGCGTAATAGGTGCCGCCGCTCTGGCTTACGTCCGTAATCGGGCCATACAGGCTCATGACTGCCCCCCGGTTTTCCTCTCGATCCTCCTGCAAAATCCGGTAGGAAATCTTCTGCGCCGAATCGCGGATACGCTGCCGCTCCTGCTCGTCGGTGATTTCCCGGGTGATGTCAAACTGCACGCGCCTCTGGTCATAGCCATCCCGATCCAGGATCAGCGTATAGTGATACGTCCCCTCTTCCTCGGTCGTCAGCTCGAAAGAAAAGCTTCCGTCGTCTGACGAGCGCTTCTTGGTCAGGCCAAAGGGGGTGATCAGCTGCATCTGTACGCCGGAAAGCGTGGAGCCCTCGATCACCACCGTGTCGCTGGAAACCACCTGGCTTTCCGGTATGCCGGAGACGGGAAGCGTTCTTGCGCTGTATGTCAGATGGCCGCTCACGCTGGAACTGAGCATGCCGTCCAAGCTGGCGGTGAGGGTGATGTCGTATTCCCCTTCCTGCTCCAGCGGGATCAGCAGGGAAAACGCGCCGCTTTCCCCGGTTTCGCCCACAGAGAGCGTCTGCATCTCCCCGGAAGCGTCCGGCGCCTGAGCAAGCAGGGCGGCGCCCGCCGTCGCCGTGCCGGTTACAACCACGTCCGCCGAGCTGGTCTCCGTGGGAATTGCCGCCTCCAGGGCCACGCTGCGCATGGGCCGCTCAATCGTCTCGGTGAGGGTCATATCCGCAAGGCGTGCACGGAATGCACTCAGATCCCGGTTGCCGAACCGGCCGGAATCGATCTGCCAGTCCAGCATCAGGTACAGGCCGTTGCGCACCGTGATGTAGCGCAGCCCGCGGCCGATCACCTCATCCGCATAGGTCTTCGTATAGTGCACATAGAGCCAGTATACCCCTTCTTCGCGCTGCCACTCTACATCCTGCGCGCGCAGCCCCGTGGTTTCCCACAGGCTGTTGCTCTCCACGCGCCTGCGCAGAGTACGCCGCTGGTCATCCGTGACATCGGCGATGTCAAAAATCTCCTCGCTGAGCTCATCGCTGGCAATCAGCACGGACATGGACTGAGAAAAATCCGCATTATAGGCGCGGCTGAGCACCCGCTGCTCCTGCATCTGTGATTTGAGCTGCGCGGCATCCAGGCCCGCCTGTTCAAGCAGGGGCTCATATACATCGCACAGCTGCGGGGAAAGCACCAGCCAGCTGTCCGGATAATCAAACGTCACATATCCCTCATCCATGGTAATGGTCTGCGCCAGCAGCGCGCAGGGCCACAGCAGCAGGGCCGCCAGGCCGATGATTCCGATGATATGCTTCATAGCGTTCCTTATTCGCCTACGGTCTTTACGGTTCGTTTCCAATCTCTTCCAATCTTTTCTTTTCCAGTCTTTTTCATGCGCCCGCCCGGGTTCGTCTTCTTCCTGCGCTCTACAGAATGTGCACGAGCATGTTCCCGCCTTCGTCGGTTTCAAGGGTCAGCAGGCGCTCGCGCTCCAGCGCGCGCAGCACATCCGAAAAACGCCTCAGGCCGATCTGCCGCTCGGTAAAGTCGGGATAATCCGCCTGCACGGCGGACTTGAGAAGCGAGGGATTCACGCGGTCAAACCCGTCCTCTTTGTATTCCGCGAGGATGCGCGCAAAGATGCGCACATAATTCTCTCGCGTCATCTGCTCCCCCGCCTGCGCATGCGGCTGATTCAGGCTGACAATCAGGTTGTATTGATCGCTCTCCACGCAAAATGCGCCAAACTGCTGGGCCAGGCGGGCCAGCAGCTTGCCGAATGTGGAGAAGCCCACGCTCTTCTCCGAGAAGTTGGGGCGCAGGCGCAGCAGCACGCTTTTGACCTCGGAGGCCAGCATCTCCCCGCTGTCGCTTTCCTGCAGGATGGTCACGATCAGATCGTTGGCCTCCGCAAGCGTCAACGCTTCCCCCACATCGCTCTGCACGCGCTCCTTGCCGCTTGACACGCTTTCAAGAAACTGGAACTCGCTGCATGCGTTCATAAACACGCCGGAGGCCGCCTCGCTTCGCGAGATGCCCAGCACGAATTTGCCCATGCTCTTGAGCTTGCCCACAAGTGGCACATAGTCGCTGTCGCCGGAGACGATGCAGAAGCTGTCGATCATCGCATTGGTATAGGCCACGTCCAGCGCGTCGATCACCAGCTGGATATCCATGCTGTTTTTCTGGTTGCGCCCGAAGCGCAGGGACGGCACGACGGCAAACGTGTTGGACAGCAGCGTCTCCTTGAGGTCGGAATAGCTGTCCGTATAGCCGTATACCTTGCCGATGAGGATATCCCCGCGGATTTTGACCCGCTCGATCACGTCCATCAGCACGCTTTTCTTGCCGCCGCAGTTTTCAAGATCCGCAAAGAGTGCAAAGTGCGCCGCCACGTTCCTCCCCCTTTCTGCTCCACCTGCTTTTGCCTGCCCGCGCGGCAAAGGGCGGCGCGGGCCCCGGCCTGATGGGATCCATCAGAGCGTTCCATTGACAAAGCCGTCCATGTTGGAAGAGCGCCTGAGAATCCGGTTGAGAATGCGCTCCGCCTCTTCTCCCTCCGCCAGCACCGGGCGGTAGTCCGTGCCGTCCTCAAGCGCCGTCAGGCGGATGGGCACAAGGGTCAGTTCCGGCGCGTCGGCGTGATCCTCATAAACGGTAAAGGTCAGGCGCGCCACATAAGCGTCGCGGTCATCGGGATCCACGTTTCCGCCAAAGACCAGGTTGCCCAGCGAGTAGAGGATATAGCTGTCCTCATAGCCTTCAATGCCCTGCACGATGTGCGGGTGATGGCCCACCACGATGTCCGCGCCTGCGCGCAGGGCGGCGCGGCCGATGCTGCGCTGCTCGGCGGTGAAATCTTCCCGGTATTCGCTTCCCCAGTGAAAGGAAGCGATGACGATCTGGCATCCCGCCTCACGCAGCGCCTGCACATCCCGGCTGATGTCTTTTTCCCCGTTGGAATAGGGGAAACAGTAGCCCGTCATGCCGACTTTGACGCCATCCTTCTCATAGATTCCCAGCGTGCCGTTGCCCGATACCGTGAGCCCCGCGATCTGCAGATTGGCAACCGTGTCTTCCCGGCCGGCCTCTCCGTAATCAAGCGTATGGTTGTTGGCGATGTTGACCGCCTCTACGCTGCCCAGCGTGAGGATATCCGTATATTCGGCCGGGCCTTTGAAGTTGTAAAGCTTGTCTTTTTTTTCGGTCTGCTCGGTCAGCGTGCCCTCAAAATTGACGAGCGTCATGTCGTCCGTGGCGAACACACTTTCAAGCCCGGAAAAAAACCAGCCGTATCCCTTTTCCGCCGCCACGTTTTCAAAGCAGTCGTCCCGTTTGCGCAGGTCGTCTGTGGATCCAAGCGTCGTGTCGCCGCCCACGGTGATGGTAAACTGCCGGGGCCACGTCAGCGGTTCGGGCGTGGTTTCAATCAGCACGGGGATATCGCTGTCCTCCGTCTTGCTGTATGTGAGATAGGGGGAGGCAAGCTCGTAATTCATCTGCGCGGCCCCTGTGGCCGCGAGCGTTATCATCAGCAGGAAAGAGAGAACCGTCCGTTTCATCCTGTCGTTTCCTCCGGTCTTTCTCGCCTCATAAGGGCTTCATTTTCTTTATCCTATCATAAATCGCGTCTGGAATCAAGAAACTTGCGTTTTTCAGTTTGTTGGCATTCGCATCGCTTTCCTTCCTGATAGGCGCTGCTTTTCCAGGGATTGTGGGAAACTTTTTCCTCTTCGGGAAAAAAGCGTTCTGCCAACGGGCTGAGAAACTGGCGCTTCTTTCATCGACAGGCCCGTCCGTCATGGCCGTAGATCCGGCGCAGCGGCTGACGGCGTGCAAAACCGCTATCCCGTCAGTCCGAATCTTCAAGGACCGGGCGCATGACGGCGCGGAAATACCGGTCCAGCTCGGCCGGGGTCTGTCTTCTGTGTCCCTTGATCCACCAGAGCACCATCTCCACAAAGCTGCCGGAAATGTGGTTGATCAGAAAATCGCGCGGTATCTCCTGATTTCTTTTAAGACTGGCAACCTGGCTTTGGATCAGCCCGTTCAGGCTGTCCTTAAAGCAGCGCAGAAAAATCTCGTTGTTTTCCCCGGAAAGGAGCCCCAGGATATTGTTGTCGTTTTCCTGCAGATGCTGCAGCAGATGGAGGAAGACCGACTGAGGCGCTCCCCCGTCCGTCTCCAGCCCGTGTGTGTGGGTGCTGTCCACCGTGCTGCGGATAATGTGCTCAAAGAGCTCCCTGCACAGCTCTTTCAGCAGATCGTCCTTGGTCTCAAAGTGCGCGTAGAATGTCGTCCGGCCGATGTCGGCGGTGTCAAGGATCTCCTGCACCGTGATTTTGCTGTAACTTTTTTCAGCCAAAAGAGCGCTGAACGCAGCAAAAATCGCCGCTCTCGTCTTTTTCTGCCTCCGGTCCATCCAAGCCGCCTCCCGTACAAATTTAAGAAAATGTTCGGTATGAAACACGCGGGAGAAAGAATCCGTTGAAATTCACGTTTCTCCCGCCTATACTACAAGAGAACAGTTTGTTCGATAGCAAATTAATTGTACGGCATATTCGGAACTCTGTCAAGTGTTCCATGCCGCATGGATTGGAGGCATCCACATGGTAAAAAAGATCACGGATTTCCTGGCCGGCCTTCCCATGACGATTGTTGCCGGTGTCTTCCTGCTGCTTGATCTGGTCCCGCATCTGATGCAGGAATTGGGCGGCAAGCCGGCGTATCGGGCCTTCCTGCCCTTTGATCCCGCTTGGGTGACGGTCGTCATCAGCGGTATTCCGCTGCTCTATCTGGCCATATGGCGGATTTACCATAATCCCGGCATCAGCAAAATCTCCTCCGCGCTTTTGATTTCCATTGCCATGTTTGCGGCCATCGCCATCGGCGATCTGTTTGCGGCGGGCGAAGTGGCTTTCATCATGGCCATCGGCGCAATTCTGGAAGAGGCTACGACCAACCGCGCCAAAAAAGGATTGAAAAATCTGATCAGCCTTGCGCCGGCAAAAGGGCGCAGGCTGAAAGACGGCACAGAAGAAATCATTCCTGCGAAGGAGATCCGCCCGGGCGATGTTCTGCGCATCCTGCCCGGCGAAACCATCCCCGTGGACGGGCGAATCCTCAGCGGTGAAACATCCGTCGATCAGTCGATCATGACCGGGGAATCCCTGCCTGTCGATAAAGGGGTGGGGGAGGACGTCTTCTGCGGTACCCTCAACCGCTTCGGTTCCATTGACATCTCTGCGACAAAAGTGGGCGAAGACAGCTCCCTGCAAAGGCTGATCCGCATGGTGCAGGACGCCGAAAACAAACAGGCCCCCATGCAGCGTCTTGCCGATCGGGTGGCAAGCTGGCTGGTTCCCGCAGCGCTGCTGATCGCCGTCGCCGCCTATATCGGGACGGGGAATCTCGTGACGGCCGTTACGGTGCTGGTCGTGTTCTGTCCCTGCGCGCTTGTGCTGGCAACGCCAACGGCCATCATGGCGGCCATCGGACAGGCGACCCGGCACGGGGTGATCATCAAATCCGGCGAAGCGCTTGAAAAGATGGGCCGCGTGGACACGGTTGCCTTTGACAAGACCGGCACGCTGACCTACGGCCGCCTGGCCGTGAGCGACATCCTTCCCTTTGACGGATCGGTGGACGAAACGGCTCTCCTCTCCCTGGCCGCTTCTGCCGAGGCCAGAAGCGAGCATCCGCTGGGGAAAGCCATCGTGGCCTGTGCAAAGGCGGCAGGCGCGCCGATCCATCCGTCAGCCGCTTTTAAAATGGATGCCGGCAAGGGGATCCGCGCAGAGGTTCAGGGACGCAGGATGCTCTGCGGCAGCGAAAAATTTCTGAAAGAAAACGGCGTCTCCACGGACAGCACGGCTCTTTCCGCGCTGGAACGGCTGCGCGAGGAAGGAAAAGCCTCGATTCTTGTCGCCTGCGAAGGGCGGTGTATCGGGGTAATCGCGCTTTCCGATGTTCTGCGCCCGGAAGCGAAAGAGATGGTTTCCCGCCTGGCGGCCATGCAGACGCGCACCGTCCTGCTTACCGGCGATCATGAGAAGGCGGCCCGCTACTTTGCCGGGCAGGTGGGCATCTGCGACGTCCGGGCGGAGCTTCTGCCGGAAGAAAAGGTGCTGAGCATTGAAAAGCTGCAAAGAGAAAACCACCGAGTCTGCATGATTGGCGACGGCGTCAACGATGCGCCGGCACTGAAGACGGCGGATGTGAGCGTGGCCATGGGAAGCGATATCGCGATCGACGCTGCCGACATCGCGCTGATGAGCGACGATCTTTCAAAAATTCCTTATCTGAAGCGTCTATCCAACGCCACCGTTGCAACCATCAAAGCCAGCATTGCGCTGTCCATGACCATCAATTTGGCGGCCATTGTTCTCTCCCTGCTGGAAGTGCTGAATCCTACCACCGGAGCTCTGGTGCACAATGCTGGCTCCTGCTTTGTCGTGCTGATCGCGGCGCTCCTGTATGACAGGAAATTTGAATAAACAGGCCGACCCCATCCCGTAATAACCCAGAGAAAGGAGGCTTATCCATGCGTGAAGATCGCGCCAGGCTGCGCAGCCTGCTGCGCGCCCTGCTCGCCGAGCGGCCGGATTCAGCCGCTTTGTATATCCCCCGCGGCGAGGCGGGGATGCGCCGCATGATCCGCTCGCTGATCGCCATGCGCCCGGCCGGGCAGCCGGATGATCCGCTTGCCTCTTCCATCGCCGCTTTTACCGCCATGGAAAACGGCAGCCCGCCGGAGGATTAAAGCCCCAGCGCGTCGCCGATAAGCGTGCCGGCAAGCAGGGCGCGCGTGCGCGCATGGCCATAGCGGCTGTCAATCAGGAGCAGGCTTCCGCTGTCCTCCTCCGTGCGGATCAGGCGGCCCGCCGCCTGGATGACACGCACCATGCCCGGCAGCGTCATGCACAGGAAAAAGCCGTCCTCCCCCTGCTCCTGATAATAGCGCTGCATGGCCCGCACGCGCGTATCCGGCTGCGGCAGGCCGGTGGATACGATGATCACGTTGCTCAGCCTGTCCCCCGCCAGATCGATTCCTTCGGAAAAAGCGCCGCCCAGCACGCAGCACAGAGCGGGGCGCCGCTCTGCCTCCGGCCTCTCAAACACGCTCAAAAGCGTGTTTTTTTCTTCTTCACGCATGCCCCGCGCTTCCCGAAGGAGAACCGTGCCCTCCAGCCCGGGTTCATCCGCAAGCAGGTCTGCGATGCGCGCCATATACGCATAAGAAGGGAAAAAGACGAGCGTGTTGCCCCGGTGGAGGCGCAGGTGCGCGGCAATCTCCGCGGCCACCTGCGGCGCGGTCTGCTCACGGACGGCATAGCGGATATCGATGGGCGCGATGCGCACATGCAGCTTCGCGGGATCAAAGGGGGAAGCAAGCAACAGGCAGGCGTCCCCCTGCTCGGTGCCCAGCATCCGTTTGGCCGCGTCAAACGGCGCCAGCGTGGCGGAAAAATAAACCGTGCCGCGCGCCCGCTGCGAGCGCGCCAGGATTTCCGGAGCCGCGCACAGCAAAAGCAGCCGCACGCGCGGCCCCTCTTCGCCGTTTTCCGTCAAAACGGCATACCGCTCGCAGAAGTGGGTGGAAGCATACTGCCAACTCATGCCCAGGGAAAAGGCCTGCGCCGCGCAGGCGCCCGCCCCGCGGGCAAGCGCTTCCCCGGCGGCGTCAAGCACCCTGTAAAGCGCCGTCACCAGCGCCTTCGGCGGGGCCTCAAGCCGTCCGGATTCAAATTCCGGTTCCTGCGCCAGCGCGTCAAGCGCGCGGATCGCACCGCTCAGCGCCCGGTAAAGCGCATCCCGCCTTCCCAGCGCCCGGCCGGTCTCCCGCCGCAGCTCGCGCAGGGCGTGCATGTCGGTCTCCGCGGAGAGTCCGTCCTGCACACGCGGGGCAAGCTGATGCGCTTCATCCACGAGCAGGGCCGCGCCGCCGGGGCCGCTCATCAGCGCATCCACGGCCACAAAGGGATCGTATACATAGTTGTAATCGCAGATCACCACATCCGCGATCCGCGCCAGCTCCAGGGAGAGTTCAAACGGGCACAACTCGTGCCGCTGAGCCAGCGCCGCGATGTCCGCCGCGCCCCACCGTCCGCTGCCGAGCGCCTCCTCAAGCGCCGCGGGCAGCCGGTCATAAAATCCCCTCGCCTGCGGGCAGACTTCGGGGCGGCAATCCCTCACCGGGTGGGGACAGGCCTTGTCTTTCGCCGTGAGTTCCACCGCCATGGCGCTTGCACCCGCAGCCTGCAGGCGCTCCATGGCCTCCATCGCACTGCGGCGCCCCGTCGTTCGGGCCGTTAAAAACAGAACGCGGGCGCACAGTCCTCCGCCCATCGCGCGAAGCGCCGGATAAAGCGCCGCCATCGTTTTGCCGATTCCCGTGGGGGCCTGCGCAAACAGCCGCTTCCTTTCCCTCAGAGCGACGTATACATTGGCGGCAAACCGCCTCTGTCCCGCCCGGTAACCGGAAAAAGGGAAGGGCAGCGCGTCAAGCGAAGCGTCCCTTGCCTGTCTTCGCGCGAGCTTGCGTTCTTCCCACACGGCCGCCGCAGCGCAGAATGCATCAAACGTCTCCCGAAGCTGGCCGGCGCTTTGCTCCTCCTCGTATTTTGCCACATCCGCGCCGCTTATGTCCACATAGAGCACGCGCAGGCAGACGCCGTCAAGGCCCTCCCTTTCACAGAGCATATGCCCATAAAGGGCCGCCTGAGCCCGGTGCGCGGGCATGAGCGGCGCATCCCGCGCGCCCAGCTTGATCTCCTCGACAACCGCGCGCCCATCTTCGCGGAGAAACAGCCCGTCCGCGCGGCCCGACACGCGCAGGACAAGCGTCCTGGCCTGGTAATCCGCCTGAAGCGAGACCTCCGCGCGATATGCCTTTTCCCGATCCTGCGCCGCGTCCTGCCGCGCACGGTGGGCCATGGATCCCTCCCGCATGCGCCTTGCCGCCCGGGCGGCGGGGCTCAGGTCAGGCTCATAAAGCGTCGCCTCCACAACGGCACGCACGCTCATGCGCACAACGGGCAGGCTCATGAGGGCCTCCTTCGCCCGCGCATGCCGGCAAGGCACAGCGCCAGCAGCAGGGCCCCCAGCACGCTGGCCGCCTGCGCGGCGATCCACCGGGCCGGCGCCTCAAAATAGACGCGCACATGCAGCGCATCGCTGCCATCCATGTGATAGATGCGCACCCGGTTGTTGGTTCCGCGCGCCACCTCCGTCTCCACGCCTTCCACCTGCGCCCGGTATCCGGGATAGTAGAGCAGCGGCAGCTCAATGTAAGCGCCTCCGTCCGGCACGGACAGGGTGAGCGACAGATTGGTTCCCTGTTTGCTGTACTGCGTGACGGCGTATGTCTGCGGTCCGCTTACGTACACATCCCCGGCCTTGAGCGCGCCTTTCTCCGTGCCCACATAGGTGTATTCATACTGCATGATACGCGTATCGCAGAAGGAATCCTGCGTGAGCACGGGCTGCGTCTGCACAAAGCATTGCATCGTGTATCCGCTGAACACCACACTGAGCATCCCAAGGGCCGCCATGCCGACCGCCGCGTTTTTCTCCTGCCGCAGATAACCCCACGCAGCCGCCATGGAGAGCATCGGCGCCGCGATGCCTACCAGGCGCCAGGGGAACTGAATCTGCTTAAAGAGCGTGGAAAAGGGCCTGCGCAGCGAACAGAAAAACTCCCAGGGAAAAAAGTCCGTCGCTCCCAGCAGCGCAAGCGTGCCAAGCGCCAGCAGCGCAAGGGACAGCCGGTCTGCCGCACCGGCCGCCTCTGTCTGCGGCGCATTGCGCCCCTGCGCATATCGCCTGACAAGCAGCAGCGCGCAGCCCAGAAGCATCGCCAGGCCCGGCACCACGCCGATGGTATAGGCAAAATCCTCCGCCTCTTCGGGCACCCCCGCCATGTTGCCTGAAAAGCTGACCAGATACGAGCCCAGCCGGTGCACATAGTCGCTCGCTTCCAGCACCACGCTGGTGCTGATGCCCTCGGCGGTGTATTCAAGCATCGGCACGAAGAACCAGAGCGCGCACAGCGCCGTCACCCCGGCTGCTTTGAGGATGGCGAAAATCCGGCGCGGCCGCCGCACCAGCCCCGGCAGGCAGCCCACCGCCGCCAGCGCGCAGAAAAGCGCGGCAAACATCGTGCTGAGCAGGTGGCTCATGCTGATGCCCGTCATCGCCAGCGCCAGCAGCGGCCAGCGGCGTTCATCCCGCGTGAGTACCTCCACCATGGCCAGAATCAGCAGCGGAAAAAAGATCATGGCCAGGCTTTCCCCAATCGTGGCGCGCGTATACAGATTCACCAGCCGGTACACGCACAGCGTGTAGAGCACGGATGTGCCCAGCGCCACACGGCGGCTTTTAAACAAAAGCCGCGTGCTCACATAGCACACAAACGCGGTCACGAGGTTGATCGTCATTTCAAACACGCGCACGCTGGCCGCCAGCGACACGCCGAGGTTGCGCAGCACCGCCGGAAAATAAAGAAACAGCTCCGGATAAAATTCCGGCGCGGCATAGCCGTATCCCAGCAGCGTCGAGGCGTGGATGCGCACGGGGAACTGTCCGGCGCGCAGGCCGCTGGCGATGCCTTCAATCCGGTTCAGGTGAAACAGGAGATCGTGACCGTGATACACGCCGTCCCACAGAAGCGGCATGCTGGCAAACCCCGCCGCAAACACGAGCACGAGCGCATCGCGCCGGCGCGCGTGCCCCTGCGCGCTCGTATCCCAGGAGAGCACGAGCAGCACCGTCAGCACGGCCCCGGCCAAACAGGCATAGGCCGCCAGGTCACGCGAAAACACGCCCGCCCCCGTCTTATGCACGGTGACAGACGCGATGCGCGCGCCTTCCGGCAGTGTGCAGGCGATGTGCACGTGTTCGGCAGAGTCGGTGAGCGTAAAACGGAAGCGGGCCGTCGTTTCCCCGGCCTCCAGCACCCCGTGCCCCTCCTCGATGAACACCTGCCGCCCCGCGCTGACCACACGCATCTCCAGCGGCTCGGCAGAGGCGTAGCTCACCGCCACGTCGTATTCTCCCCACATCAGGTTCAGCCCGGTTTCGCCGTCCTCCTGAGCGGGCCGCGTGGCAGGCGCGCCGTCATACGGGTCTTCTTCGCCCCACAGGCCGGCGTCCGTGCGCGCCTGCGCTTCCAGCTGCTTTTGCGCCATGGCCTTGTCAGCCTGCTCCTGCTCCTGCCCGGCCTGTTCCTCGCTGATCACGATCTTCGCCACGTCTTCACCGGCAAAGCGCCAGGTCATCTCATTCCGGTCCGTATAGATGAACACAAGCAGGGCAAGCGCCGCCCACAGCGCCGCCAGCGTGATTCCCTTTTTTCCCGTCATGCTTCAAAAAACCTCCGCATCGGGCGGGCGGCATCACAAAAGCCGGAGCGAGGGGCAGGCGTTCAGGTCAAGCCCTGCGGTCTCCCCATGCATCAGCCTGTAATATGCCGCGCTTCCGATCATCGCCGCGTTGTCTGTGCACAGGATGGGCGGCGGCATCACAAGCCGGATGCCCGCCCTCTGGCACTTGTCATTCATCGTGTTGCGCAGGCCGGAGTTGCTGGCCACGCCGCCGGCCAGCGCCAGCGTCGCCGCGCCGGTCTCCCGCGCGGCCAGCACGGCCTTTTCGCTTAAAAGCTCCACGGCCGCATGCTGAAAGCTGGCTGCGATGTCCGCCGCGGGCACCTCCTGCCCCTGCTGCCTGAGCCTGTTTACCGCGTTGAGCAGCGCCGTCTTCAGGCCGGAAAAGCTGTAGTCATAGCGGCCCTGCGTCTGCACATGCGGAAGCTTCAGCGCGTGGGGATTCCCCTCTCGCGCCAGCCGGTCCAGCTGCGGTCCGCCGGGATAGGGCAGACCGAGCACGCGGGCCGCCTTGTCAAACGCCTCGCCCGCCGCGTCGTCCATCGTCTGCCCGAGCAGCGTGTAGACGCCGTAATCCTCCACCCGCACGATGTGCGAATGCCCGCCGGAGGCCACCAGGCAGACAAACGGCGGCTCCAGCTCGGGATGGGCAATGTAGTTGGCGCTGACATGCCCTTCGATATGGTTCACCGGAATCAGCGGCTTGCCTGCCGCATAGGCCAGCGCCTTGGCCGAGGACACGCCGACCAGCAGCGCGCCCACCAGGCCGGGTCCGTAGGTAACGGCCACCGCGTCCACATCCGCAAGCGTTTTCCCCGCGCTTTTCAGCGCCTCATCGACCACCGGATCGACGGACTCCACATGCCTGCGGGAGGCAATCTCCGGCACCACGCCGCCGTACATCGCGTGCAGCGGAATTTGGGACGCGATGACGGAGGACAGAACCCTCCGCCCGTCCTGCACAACGGCGGCCGCCGTCTCATCGCAGCTGGATTCAAGGGCCAGGATCGTCGCATGGCCCGTCCTGCGCAGGCGCTGGGCCTGCTCCTTTGCGCTCTGTTCGTAATTCATGCCTGTTTTCCTTCCGTCACGTGGCGGTCAATCATGCCGGAAACCACGGCATATACCGCCGCAAGCAGCGCCAGGGCGAGGGCAAACACCCCCGCCGCTCTTTTCAGCACATCCGCCAGGGCCCATTCAAACAGCAGCTGAGGCATCATGCGAATCAGGATGTCCGTATCGGGGTTCAAAAGCCACAGATCGTTTGAAAAGATCCATTCATGCATCCGCACAAAGAGCGCTCCAAAGCCCGCGCTGCGCATCGCCAGCGCCAGCGCCATCCCCAAAGCCGCCAGCAGTCCGGCGCCTGCCAGCGCACCCGTCCACACATAGCGGTGACGGCGGGGAGCCCCCGCACCCGTCCACGCGCAGATAACAGCCAACGCCGCGCTGAGCGACATGCAGACGGTGCGCGCGCCCTCGCACGTGCGCATGATGCCGCGCACATCGGCCATGTGCGCCTTCTCGCGCTCGTTCAGGATCGGCAGATCAAGCGTCTCTCCCGCATCCGCATCGGCCATATACAGCGCGATTTCGCGCGCGGCTTCCCGCTGCTCCTGCGCGTCAAGGCCGATATAGGCGGTGACGGCCGCATCCTGCGCGTTTCCCAGCGTCTGCGCCACCGCTGCGCGGGACTGATCGCCATAAAGCGTTTCATCCACCGCCGCGCTGTACACGGCGCCGCAAAGCGCGCCGCACGCCGCCAGCAAAACCGCCAGGGCCGCGGCCAGCGTCGTCATCCATGCCCGTTTTTTCATGTTCTTCCCCCGCAAATTCTTTTCCGCAGGCTTTGCTGCCGCGCCTGTAAAGAAGCGAAAAGGCGGGCGCCCGCGCCCGCCCCTTTGCTGGCATAAGCATCGCTTTCATTCCTGACAGCGTTGCTTTTCCAAGGATTGTAGAAATCTTTTCTCCCCCTTCGGGGGAGAAAACCGTTTTGCCGGCGGCCTGAGGCGGGCGACTGCACCCGCCCCTTTTTTACTGCATCTGCAGATAGGCCGTGATAAACCCGTCAAGCTCGCCGTCCATCACGCCGTTCACGTCGGATGTCTCGTAGCCCGTGCGGTGATCCTTCACCATGGAATAGGGATGGAAGACGTAGGAGCGAATCTGGCTGCCCCACTCAATCTTCTTCATTTCCCCTTTGATGTCGGCCATCTTTTCCTCGCGCTCGCGCTCACGCAGCTCCAGCAGCCTGGCGCGAAGCATGCGCAGGCAGTTCTCGCGGTTGTGCACCTGATCGCGGCTGGTCTGGCTGGAAACCACAATCCCCGTCGGATAGTGCGTCATGCGCACAGCAGAGCTGGTCTTGTTGACGTTCTGCCCACCCGCACCGCTGGCGTGATAGGTATCCACGCGGACGTCCTTCATGTCGATTTCAATCTCGTCATCGTCATCCTCAAGGATCGGGGAGACATCCACGGATGAAAACGACGTCTGCCTGCGTGCGTTCGCGTCAAACGGGCTGATGCGCACCAGGCGGTGAACGCCTTTCTCGCTGCGCAGGAAGCCGTAAGCGTTCTCGCCGTCCACCTCAAAGGTCACGGATTTGATGCCCGCTTCATCGCCGTCCAGCATGTCAATCGGCTTGATGGCAAAGCCGTGGCGCTCGCAGTAGCGCGAATACATGCGGTAGAGCATGAGCGTCCAGTCCTGCGCTTCGGTGCCGCCCGCACCCGCATGCAGCGACACATAGCAGTCATGGCTGTCGTAATCGCCGCGCAGCAGGCTCTCGAGCCGGAGCTCTTCCAGCTCCTCTTTCAGCTTCTCAATCTCCTCGCCCGCCTCGTCGACGAGGCTTTTGTCGTCCATCTCCTCGGCGAGCTCCATGGTCGCCTCCACGTCGTCCGCGCGCCGGCCGAGCTTTTGCCAGTGTTCCACCTTGTTTTCGGCAGAGCGCACCTTTTTGGTGATCTCGGTGGAGCGCTTCAGGTCGTTCCAGAAATCCGGCTCGTTCATCGTCTCATGCAGCTCCAGAAGCTGCTCCTTCAGGCCGGCGATGTTAAAGTGACTCACCTGCCTCAACAATGCTTTCGCGGATCTGCGCCAGCTGCTGGCGATAGAGGTCCAGTTCGATCACGTTGATTCACTTCCTTTTCCGTGTCCATTTTGTTTGGTTTCCTGTTCTTTATGGAAGCGGCGCGCATCCGAAAGCCGGATGGTCCTCTCCCGCGTGCCGGGTCCCGCTTTATTCTCCCTTGCCGCAGCAGTTTTTATATTTCTTGCCGCTGCCGCAGGGGCAGGGGTCGTTCCTGCCGACCTTTTTGGTCACGCGCCGGGAACCGGCCGGGCCGCCGGCGGCCTTCGCCTGCTCCAGGTTGGTTTCCTGCGGCTTGGCCACCTCCCTGCGCTCCTGCTGCACATTGATGCGGGCCTGATACATCCGGCGCACGGTATCCTCCCGGATCAGGTGCACCATCTCGTCGAACATATCATAGCCCTCGATCTGGTACTCGGTAATCGGATTGCGGTTGCCGTAGGCGCGCAGGCCGATGCCGTCGCGCAGCTGATCCATGGCGTCGATATGATCCATCCAGCGCCGGTCCACGCAGGAGAGCAGCACCACGCGCTCCAGCTCGCGCGGATCAATGTGCAGCTGCACAAAACCCTCCTCGCGCAGCGCATAGAAGTCGCGCGCCTCTTTTTTGAGCATCTCCATGAGCGCCTCTTTGGTGATGGTGGGCATCACGTCCTCATGGGCAGCGAAGAAACCCGCGCGCACGCACAGGCGTTCCAGATACGCGCTCAGGCCGTCCATGTCCCAGTCCATCACCACGTCGCCGTTTCCGCAGTAGGAGCCGACCGCCTCTTCGATGAGCTTGTCCGCCATCTTGACGATGGTCTCGTGCATATCGCGGCCCTCGAGCACCTGCCTGCGCTGCTCGTAGATCTCCTTGCGCTGCTCGTTCATGACATCGTCATACTGCAGCACATTTTTGCGGATCTCGTAATTTCGGGCCTCAATGCGCTTTTGGGCATTCTCGATCTGCCCGGTGAGCATCTTTGCCTCAATGGGCTCATCCTCGGCCAGGCCCATCTTTTCGATCAGGCCGCTGACCTTCTCGCTGCCAAACAGGCGCATCAGGTCATCCTGCATGGAAATAAAGAACTGGCTGGAGCCGGGGTCGCCCTGGCGGCCGGCGCGGCCGCGCAGCTGATTGTCGATCCGGCGGGATTCGTGGCGTTCCGTGCCGATGATATGCAGCCCGCCCACGGCGACCACGCGGTCATGCTCGGCGTCGGTCTGCTTTTTGAAATCGTCGTAGAACTGCTTGTAAACCCTTCGCGCCTCCAGCACGTCGTCGCCCACGTTTTCATTGAAGCCCGTGGCTTCTTCGACAACGGCGTCCTCATAGCCCTTTTGCTTCATCGCGCGGCGCGCGAGGAACTCCGGGTTGCCGCCGAGCAGGATATCCGTGCCGCGGCCAGCCATGTTGGTGGCGATGGTCACAGCGCCGTAATGGCCGGCCTGCGCGACGATCTCCGCTTCCTTTTCGTGATACTTCGCATTGAGCACGACATGCTCAATGCCGCGCATCTTCAGCATCTTGGAGAGCAGCTCACTGACCTCCACGGAGACGGTGCCCACCAGGATCGGCTGGCCGGTCTGATGGCGGCGTTCAATCTCGGCAACCACCTGGGAAAACTTGCCCTTGACCGTGCGGTAAACCAGGTCATTCATATCCTTGCGGATCATGGGCTTGTTGGTGGGGATCTGCACGACATCCAAGCTGTAAATGCCTTTGAACTCGTCTTCCTCGGTCTTGGCCGTGCCGGTCATGCCCGAAAGCTTTTGATACATGCGGAAATAGTTCTGGAAGGTGATGGTGGCCAGCGTCTTGCTCTCGCGCTGCACCTTCACGTGCTCCTTGGCCTCAATGGCCTGGTGCAGGCCGTCGCTGTAACGGCGGCCCACCATCAGGCGGCCGGTAAACTCATCGACGATGATAACCTCGTCATTCTGCACCACGTAATCCACATCCCGCTTCATCAGCGCATGCGCGCGCAGCGCGGCGTTGATGTGGTGCATGAGCTCGTTGTTGGCCACGTCGGCCAGATTCTCCACGCCGAACCACTTTTCCGCCTTGCGCACGCCCGCTTCCGAGAGGTTGCAGGTCTTCTTCTTCTCATCCTTGACATAGTCCTTGCGCAGGGCGGCGAGCTCCTCGTCGCTCAGCGGGTTTTCCGCCCAGCGGTCTTCCTCCGGCTCCGTGCCCTCCTCAAGGGTGCATACAAAGCGGTCAGCCTTTTCATACAGGTCGGTCGATTTATCGCCCGCGCCGGAGATGATCAGCGGCGTGCGCGCTTCGTCGATGAGGATGGAGTCCACCTCATCCACGATGGCAAAGTGATGCCCGCGCTGCACCCTGTTTTTCTGATAGATGACCATGTTGTCGCGCAGGTAGTCAAAGCCCATCTCGTTGTTAGTGCCGTATGTGACATCGCAGGCATAGGCCGCCCTGCGCTCCTCCTGGGTGAGGTCATGCACGATCACGCCCACACTCATGCCCAGGAAGCGGAAAATGCGGCCGATGTCCTCTCCCTGAAACCGGGCCAGATAATCGTTGACCGTGACCACATGCACGCCCTCGCC
>DVMG01000175.1 GCA_018715105.1 Candidatus Ventricola intestinavium | reverse complement strand
CTGATATTCAGTATAACAGCATCCGCCCGTGAGCGCAAGCAGAAGTTGCGTAAAACCCTCTTATTTTAATGATCCGTTTATATCCAGTCAAGGGCTTTCTTTCTCTTCTTCTGCATGGCTTTGCGCGCGTGACAACGTTTCAGAATTCGCGCTTGAGGCTGCGCGTGAACAGGCGGCTGATCTCTTCATCCGCATCCGCCCCTTCATAAAGCAGGGCATGCACGGCCCGGCAGATCGGCATTTCCACGTCCTTTTGATCCGCCAGCATGCACAGTGCCTCAACGGTATAGTAACCCTCTGCCAGTTCGTTATACGTTTCTTTGCGAACAAACGCTTCGCCGAAGCGGCGGTTGTGGCTGTAAGCGGAAAAGACCGTGGCCTCATAATCTCCCAGATGGCATAAACCATAGGCAGACATCTCATGGCCCCCCATCGCCCGAATGAGGCGCGCCACCTCCCGCGTGCCACGGCTCATCAGCGCTCCCTTGAGCGATGAGAGCCCTTTTCCATCCAGCATCCCTGCTGCAATGCCAATCACGTTTTTAGCGGCCGCCCCCACCTCGTTGCCGATCAGATCTGTGCCATAGTAAAAACGGATCAAATCCCCGGAGAGAGCCTCCACCAGCCGCTCCTTGGTGGCTTCCTTCTCCGAGTCCAGGACCATACAGTTGGGCACGCCGGCCAAAAATTCCTGCACATGGCCTGGGCCCAGCCATACGGCAATGTCGTTTGATGCGCCGACGGCCTCCTGCGCGATCTGGGAAAGCCGTCTGCCTGTGCCCATTTCAATCCCCTTCATGCACAGGACAAACGTCTTTCCCCGCACCCCGAGGGACGCGATCTGCTCCATCAGCCCGGCCAGTCCCTGAGAACGGATGGAAATGCACACGATCTCGCCTTCCAGAGCCCTTGCAAGGTCGCATGTCAGACATACCGTGTCCTCAAACCTTACAAGGCCATTGCTCCTGTGCGCAATCAGGCGCTGCATATGGGCCGATCCTGCTCTCCCATACAGCGTTACTTCATGTCCGATGCGGTGCAGATACCATGCGATAAACGAACCCCATCGTCCGCATCCGATGACCGATGCTTTCATATCTGTTCTCCTTGCTCTCCGTGCTGGAGCGCATCTCTCTCATCGAGGGATTGCCCCGCGTAAGGACGCCCCTTTTCCGCCTGCGGACGGTATCGCCGCATCGCTCGTTCTTCTGACAGAGGCCATGGCAGGCCCTGCTACCGGCTGAATTCCCTCATCCGCTCACGTTCCTGTTTCCGGGGCGATTTCTCCCGGCTTTTTCCGGCAGAAAGCGGCGTTATCATCGCCAGATCAATGGTGCAGAGCGTCAGCTCCACATTTTCCACCCGGACTTCCAGCTCCTGCCCCAGGGAGAACACCGTTCCCGTGCGCTCTCCCCGCAGCGTCAGGCGCCGCTCGTCGAAATCAAACCAGTCGTCAAGCGTGCGCACCGGCACAAATCCCTCTGCGCCGTTGGACAGCTCCACGTAAAGCCCGAATTCCGTCACGCTGCTGACCTTTCCGGAGAATATTTCGCCGACATGCCTGGCCATCATTCGCGCCATCATCAATTTATCCGCCGCCCGTTCCGCTTCAACAGCGGCCCGCTCACAGTCCGAGCTGCGCAGCGCAGCGTCCGCAAGCGCTTCCCCCGTGAGAGAAGCGCGCTGCCCGGTGAGCGCCGCCGTCACCGCCCGGCTGACCACCAGATCGGGATAACGGCGTATGGGCGATGTAAAATGACAGTAATCGCCCATCGCCAGGCCGAAATGCCCCAACGGCTTGGGATCATAACGCGCTTTTTGCATGCTTCTGAGAGCCAGGGTCGTAATGGCGCTGTATTCGGGGCGGTCTTTCGTGCTCTCCAGCACCGCGCGGATATCGCCGGGCGCAGCATGGTGGCGGATTCTGCGTGCATTCACGCCGATGCCGTCCAGAAAATCCGCAAACACGGCCAGCTTATCCGGATCCGGCTTTTCATGCACACGGTAAAGCAGGGGCACATGGCGCTCTCGTGCAAAACGGGCCACGCTTTCATTGGCCGCCAGCATAAAATCCTCGATCATCTTCTCCGCGTCGCCCCGTTCGCGCTTGACAATCTCCACCGGTTCCCCCTCTTCGTCCAGCACAAATTGGGGCTCTTCCGTTTCAAAATCAATGCATCCGCCGGCCTCTCTGCGGGCACGCAGTTTTTCCGCCAGCGCGCGCATGGCCAGCAGCGTATCCCCCAGTGCGCCGAGCTGGCGCGTTTCCTGCTGCGCGCCGGCAAAAAAGGCGTTCACATCGTCATACACCAGACGCGCTTTGGAGCGGGTAATCGTCCTCTTCAGGCATTCCCGGACAACGCGCCCCGTTTCATCCATCTCCATCAGGGCGCTGAGCGTAAACTTATCCTCCTGAGGCCGCAGAGAACACACGCCGTTTGAAAGCTGCTCCGGCAGCATGGGCAGGACGCGGCCCGGAAGATACACGCTCGTTCCCCTTCGGTATGCCTCGCGGTCGAGCGGCGTTCCCTGGGGGACATAATGCCCCACGTCTGCAATGTGCACACCCAGCAGCGCATGGCCGTTTTCCAGGACCTCCAGGCTGACCGCATCGTCAAAGTCCTTCGCGTCGCGCCCGTCGATCGTAAAGGAAAGAATTCCCCGCAGATCCTCCCGTTCCGGATCGTCCTCAAGCCGCGCGGGCCGGCACTCCTCCGCCTGCGCCAACACTTCCCTGTCAAACGCTGTGCGCAGGTGCTGGCTCATCACAAGCGCATCCAGCGCGCATGTCGTCTGCTGAAAGCTTCCGATACGGTCCTCAAGGCATACGCACAGCCCGCCTTCATCCTCCCAACGAATGACCCGGGTGCGCACAATATCCCCGTCCTGCGCCGGCTCCAGTTTCCCTTCCACGGGAATCTCCGGCGGCAGACGGCGCTCCAGCGGCAGAATAACGCTTTCCTCCCCGTGCACGCGCAGCACGCCCATGATGATCTCATGCGCGCGGCGGGTCACCCGCAGCACGACGACGCTTTCACGGCCGATTCGCTCCGCCAGCACCTCATCGCCCACAAGCGCTCCCTTTGCATTTTCGCGCGCACAGAGAAAGGCCGTTCCATCGTCCCCCTCCATGCGATACGCGCCGCGGTACAGGCCGCGCACCGTCAGAGGAATCCCCTGCTCATCGCCTGCCGCCGGGTCGTGGGAGATGACGCGCACAAAGCGCACACCTCCGGGCACCTCGCGACCTTCTTTTACCGTGCGCTTGCGCAGGGACTCTGCCTCAACCGGCGTCTTCCTGCCGCGCCGTCCCTTTTCCTGATTCGACGTGCGTCTTTTTCCCTCACTTCTGCGACCGCGTTTCATCGTCTCACTCCTGTCCTGAAATCGGCGCCGCTCTCCCTGGATGGATCGCGCCGCTGCGCCTTCCTGTTCTGAGCCCGCAAAAGCATTCTTTTCAGGCAATGGATTCCCTCTCCTATGCCATTTTACCACAGAATGAGTATCCGCACAAATCCGATTTCACTTTTCTCAAAGGAGGGGTCTCTTTTCCCGCAAATCAAAAAGAGGCCAAAGCAACCTGCTTCAGCCTCTTGATCGTTCTGATCAGCCGATCATCGCAACGATAAGCGCGCAGATGATGAACACCCCTGCGGAAATCTTCGTCGCCAGAGCGAGCTTTCCCTCCATCGACTTTGCCTTGTTCTTGCCAAAGAACGTCTCGGCGCCTCCCGCGATCGCTCCCAGACCGTTGGACTCGCCCGGCTGGAGCAGCACGGTGACGATGAGGATCAATGCGGTGATCACAAGCAGCACGGTGACAATACCGTTAAGGATCGCCATAGGTCTTCGCCTCCTCGACTCGTTGAGCGGCTTAGCGCTTGGAGAACTGCGGCGCGCGGCGGGCGGCCTTCAGGCCGTACTTCTTGCGCTCCTTCATGCGCGGGTCACGCGTGAGGAAACCGGCCTTCTTTACAGAGGGGCGCAGTTCCGGATCCGCCTTGATCAGCGCGCGGGAAACGCCGTGGCGGATCGCACCGGCCTGGCCGGCCAGACCGCCGCCATACACGTTTACCAGCACATCATAACGTCCCTCCAGATTGGTGAGCGCCAGCGGCTGGCGCACGGTCATCTTCAGGGTCTCCAGTCCAAAGTAATGGTCGATATCCCGGCCGTTGATCACAATCTTGCCGTCGCCCGGAACGAGGCGAACACGAGCAATGGCCTTTTTGCGGCGGCCTACCGCCTGATACTGAACCTGTGCCATGTGTCAAACACTCCTTCCTGCTTTTACTTGGTCAGCGTGAGCACCTGCGGCTGCTGGGCCTCATGCTCATGCTCCGCGCCGGCATACACGCGCAGCTTGCGCGCCATCTTGCGGCCCAGCGGGCCCTTGGGCATCATGCCCTGGATGGCATGCTTGACGGCGAACTCCGGCTTTTCTTCCATCAGCTTGCGGTACCGGGTCTCCTTGAGTCCGCCCGGATAGCCGGAATGATGGTAGTACACCTTCTGATCGAGTTTCTTGCCGGTGAGCACAACCTTCGCTGCATTGATGACGATGACATGATCGCCGGTATCGCAGTGCGGGGTGTATGTGGGCTTGTGTTTGCCGCGCAGGATGGCGGCAACCTGGCTGGCCAGGCGGCCCAGCGTCATGCCGTCGGCGTCCACCACATACCACTTGCGCTCGACGGTTTGGGCATTTGCCATAAACGTTTTCACGTGAATTCCTCCTCGTGGTGATATCCAGGATATCAGAAACGCACAGCGCTGGTCAGACGCTCTGCAAAACGCGCGCACGAATGCCCGGGGCTAATCAGGCCGACATACGCACTGGCTATTTTACCCTCTTTCACCCGTGCTTGTCAAGAGTTTTTCTTCATTTTACTGCGTTTTTTCGGGGAATAATGCGCCCTCTTCCCTCTCCCTTGGGCGGGGAAGGCGGATTCTGCCGTCACATATCGAACACGCCCATGATGACAATGCCGATCACCACACAGAGAATGGACAGATAATGCTTGGCGCTCAGCTTCTCCTTGAGGAAAATCCGGCTCCACAGCACGGATGCCGCGCAGTAGGAAGAGATGATCGGCGCGGCCATGGCGACATGGGCCGTATCGGCAAGCGCATAGATATAGAAGAACTGTCCCGCCGTCTCAAACAGCGCGCCTGCATATTTGGGCGCCTCGCCGCGCAGCGTCAGCCTTTCCCGGCGGATCAAAAGCACATAGATGGCGCTGATCACCCCCGCGGTCAGGAAGGTGAGTTCATAGGCCACGTTGGCGGAATCCTCATTGAGCGTTTCGAGCACAAGGCTGTCGGCGAATGTGCCGGCGGCATCCAGCAGGCAGTATGCGATGGGCAGCAGAAGAGCCAGGAAGGATTTGGCATACCGGTAATTGGAGGCTTTCTGCCGTGCCGCCCGCAGTTCCTCATCCTCCGTCGCTTCCGTGACACCCAGCGCGATCACGCCGAACGCGACCAGCGCGATGGCAAACAGCTGCCAGCCGTTCATGTCGCCGATCCCGCTGATGGCAAGGGTGGCGATGGCGACCAACGCGCCGGAGGAATTGCAGATGGGCGAGGAGATGGAGAGCTCAATGTACCGCAGGCCGATGTATCCCATGGCCATCGACAGGATATAGAGCAGGGAAACGGGCAGATAGGTCAGGATAATCTGCAGGCTGATCTCCACGCCGCCCACAAACACCTCATAAAAGGCGTGCAGCCCCATCACCAGGCCCACCGCCATGACCATTTTCAGGTGAGCCGTCCTATCGTCAGCCTCCCGGCAGCCGATTTTGGAAAAGAGATCCGATCCGCTCCAGCAGAGCAGCGCAATGATGGAAAACCAGAACCACATGGGTATCTTCCTCCCTTTGTCTCATGGAAATGGAAACGCACCGGCATCGAAGCCGTGCAAAAAGCTTTACATATGAAAAGGATGATGTGATTCACAGGGATACGAGCCCTTCCTCCACAAGCTTCTGCAGGCTCATGAGAATGCCGAGCTTGGCATGCACCCAGGTCAGCCCTCCCTGAAAATAGACGGCATACGGCGGACGGATCGGCCCATCGGCGGAGAGCTCGATGGAAGAACCCTGGACAAAGGCCCCCGCCGCCATGATAACCTGATCGTCATAGCCCGGCATATCCCATGGGATCGGGGTGACGTAACTGTCCACCGGGGCCGCGGCCTGGATTCCCCTGCAGAAGGCAACCATGGCCTGCTCGCTGCCCAGTTCCACGGCCTGGATGATATCATGCCTGGATTCGGTGGAATTCGGCACGACCTTGAAACCGAGTTTTTCATAGATGTTCGCGGCAAAGATCGCGCCCTTCAGCGCGCCTGAAACGACGGTGGGCGCCAGGAAAAATCCCTGGAAAAGGGACGTCATCAGGCCCAGGTTGGCCCCTACCTCCTGCCCAAGCCCCGGTGCGGATAGACGATACGCGCAGCGGTCCACACATTTGCGCGTGCCGCAGATGTATCCGCCGATGGGCGCCAGGCCGCCGCCCGGATTTTTGATGAGCGATCCCACGACCATATCCGCGCCGACGTCGCTGGGCTCCAGGGTTTCCACAAATTCGCCATAGCAGTTGTCCACCATGCAGAGAATATCGCTGCGGATGGCTTTGACAAAGGCGATCAGCTCCCCGATCTGCGCGACGGACAGGGTTGGCCGTGTGGCATAGCCCTTGGAACGCTGGATCGTGACGAGCTTTGTCCGCTCATGGATCGCATGGCGCACGCCGTCATAATCGATGGAGCCGTCTTCACGGAGCGGAACCTCGGCATAGCTGACGCCGTACTCCCGCAGAGAGCAGGCGCTTTCCCGAATGCCGATGACTTCCTCAAGCGTGTCATACGGACGTCCGACGGGAGAAAGAAGTTCGTCTCCCGGCAGCAGATTGGCGCTCAGGGCAATGGCCAGCGCATGGGTGCCGCATGTGATCTGGGGACGGACGAGCGCCGCTTCTGTATGAAAGCAGTCCGCATACACGCGTTCCAGTGCATCCCGGCCCACATCGTTGTAGCCATAGCCGGTCGTGGCGGCAAAGCAGGATGCATTCACACGGTTTTTCTGCATGGCGGCAATCACTTTGGCCTGGTTATATTCCGCCACCTGATCAATCGCGTCAAAGCGGGGGCGCAGCGCGGCGAGCACATCCTCCCCAAAGCGGTAAACCTGATCCGATACGCCAAGCTGGGCATAGACATTTTCATTCATCATGCTTTCCATCCTCTTCCTTTCCAATCTGATTGAGTATCCTGGCTGCGAGATCGCTGAGAATCTCCGGTTTGGTGACGATCATGCCGTTTTCCT
>DVMG01000174.1 GCA_018715105.1 Candidatus Ventricola intestinavium | reverse complement strand
GGTCGCGGCCCTTGAAATTCATCTTCGCGAAAGCATACGCCGCAAAGGAGGAGGTCAGGATCTGCATGAACGTGACGATGATGGCCACGATGGCGGTGTTCTTAAAATAGGTGAGCAGCGGCACGCGGGACCAGATGTTCACATAGTTTTCCCAGTGAAGCGTTTCGGGGATCCACTTCATCGGGATGGAGAAAACATCGACGCTCGTCTTCAGCGAGGAAGAGATCATCCAGACAAAGGGCACAAGCGCGACGATGGTGAACGCCAGCAGCACAGCGTATTTGAGCACGGCGGCGACCACGGCGCCGGGCGTAAGAGGCTTGGAATGATGCGGTTTCACAGCGGCAGTCATGATCTGTTTCCTCCTTTCCTCACATGTAATTGACCCATTTCTTTTCTGCGCGGAACTGCACAAACGTGACCGCCAGAACGATCACAAGCAGCACCATGGACACGGCGCTGGCCAGGCCATACTGCGCGGAGGTGGCGATGCCCTCGCCGCCGAAGCTCAGCTCGAAGATGTAGGTGACCAGCATCTTCGTGGCGCGGCCCGGGCCGCCCTGGGTCATGATGGCGACGACGTCGTAAATCTTGAAGCAGGAGATGACCATCATGATCGTGCAGAAGAAGGTGGTCGGCGTCAGCATGGGCATGGTGACCTTGGTGAATTTCTGCCAGGCGTTGGCGCCGTCCATCGTGGCGGCCTCATACAGCTCGTTGGGCACGCCCTGCAGTCCCGCCAGATACATGACCATGTAGTATCCGGCGTTTCTCCACACGCTGACGATGATGATCGCCCAGATGGCCAGATCCTGGCTGGAGGTCCAGCTCTTGGTCATGTTAAAGCCGATGGCATTGAGGAACTGATTGACCGGGCCGGTCTTCATCAGCAGGAAGTTCCAGCAGACGCAGATGGCCACCAGCGAAGCGACATAGGGGAAGAAGAACACGGCACGGAAGAAATTCGCTCCCCGGACCGCCTTATTGAGCACAAGCGCCAGGCCCAGGGCAAAGGCGATGGTCAGCGGCACGGTAGCAATCGTGTAAAACACGGTGTTCTTCAGCGAAATGCCCAGGTTGCTGCGGGTGAAGCTGAAATTCTTGAAGATCTCCTGGAAGTTGCCAAGCCCCACGAATTTGATCTCGGCTCCACCCCCCCAGTCAAGAAACGCCAGGACGACGGAGAAGACCACCGGAATCATGGTAAAAATGATGAATCCAAGGAAGTTTGGCGCCAGAAACGAGTAAGCGATCAGCGTGTTGCGCTTTTCAAGCTTGCTCATGCTCCGGCGCGTGGTCATTGCGCTCTGTGCCATTGCATGATCCTCCTTATGTTTTTGCAATCGCGCATGCGGGGCCTCCGCAGGCGCCGGTTCTTCATGAGGATTGCCCGAATGCCGGGGCCGGGCAGCGCGCCTTCGCATCCTCTCGGCACCCCTCATGAAGAAAAAGGGGGATGAGCCAACGCCCCTCCCCCTCTCTTTGCCAAACTTACTCGGTGATGTATTCCGCGGCGCGGGCTTCCATCTCTTCGATGCCCTCGTCGATGGTCATCTCACGAGTCATGATGAGCGTGTGCGTCTCGTTGACAGCGGTCTTGATCTCGTTGACGCCGTCGCCGATCGGCCACTCCAGCGCGATGGAGGTCGGCAGCAGCGCGGCCTTGCTGGTCTCATCGGTCGGGAATCCGTCCGCAGAGGCCATCACGGCGGCCACTTCGTCGCTCACGTACGCCGGACGGGTGCCGGTCTCCGCAATCGCCTTGGCGCCCTCTTCCGAGCACATCCAGGAAGCGAAGTCCCACGCCGCGTCGATGTTGGCGCTCTTGGCGTTGATGGCGATGCCGGTCGGGGAGCCGAAGGAAGCGCCCGCTTCCACGCCCTCCAGGTGCGGCACAGCGGTGATGCCCCAGTTGAAGTTGGCGGTGCCGTCCTTGATGTAGCCAATCAGGGTGGAGGCATACCAGTAGCCCATCGGCATCATGGCGATGTTGCCCTGGGCAAACGCGCCGGAGTAATGCAGGTTGGAAGCCTTCAGCTCGTCATAGGTCATGCAGACGCCGTCATCCTCCAGGCCCTGCACCAGCTCGTAGAAGTACTTCAGGTCGCTGTATTCGCCGTCGGCCAGCGTGTTGACGCCGTCGCAGACAGCCCAGTTCGCCACGTCAGACAGCCAGGTGTGGTAGTGCGTGCCATACTTGCCGGTCTTCTCGGTGATCTCGCGGGCGATCGCGGCATACTCGTCCCACGTCCAGTCGTTGGTCGGATACGCCACGCCGGCCTCGTCAAAGATGTCCTTGTTGTAGAACATCACCCAGTAGTCCGCGCGGAAAGGCAGCGCGTAGTAGGAGCCGTCCTCCGTGTAGGTGTAGCAGGTATCCATGCCGGCATACTTGCTCATGTCCATGCCGGACTCCGCGATCTTCTCGTCGAGGTTGACGATGAAGCCCTGAGCGGCCCAGTTCTGCATGTCGGAGAGCTCCTTGACCGCGTACAGGTCGGTGGTGTCGCCGCCGGCGAGCATCGTGGAGGTCTTCACATTATAGTCCTGGGAGGCGAGGTCCACCCACTCGATGGTTACGCCCGGATGGGACGCTTCATAAGCGGTCTTGATGGCCTCATAGTACGGGGTGGTGGTCAGATCCCAGCACGCCACGGTCAGGGTGGTGCCCTCTTCCGCCAGCGCACAGGCGCCCATGGCGACCATCATGACAGCCACCAGCACAGCAAGCAGTTTCTTCATTCTTGAGGTCCTCCTTTTCTCTAAGCGGGGGGCGGAAAATCCTGCCGGCTTCATGTTATCGGTAACATTTTCTGCCCTTCCAGATTTGGAGCGCAGATTTCGGCATATTCACCGCCCGTCCGTTGCAATCATTATACACATTCATCATATTCACGTCAAGGCTTTATGCAAAATTTCCTTATCGAGATTTTTTTATATGATATTTGGTTAGTTGCATTTTCCAGGTTTCTAAAAAAATGTTACCGATAACATTTTCGGTTGCATTTTTCGCTTCGTGCATGTATAATGAAACCATCCACGCATCTTTTCTTTTTAAGAGATGCAGAAAGAGGCCCGGGATGGATAAAAAAGCAACGATTTATGACATCGCGCGTGAGGCGGGCGTCTCCACCGCCACGGTGACACGTGTTACCTCCGGCAGCGCCAAGGTGAAAAGCAGCACGCGCGAGCGCGTGCAGCGCATTATCGATGCGCACGGCTATGTGCCCAGCGCGGCCGCCCACGCCCTTGAAAGCGGGCAGACACACACCATCGGCCTGGTGATGCCGTCGATCACCAACCCCTATTTTGCGCGCATTTACAGCACCATCTATGAGGAAGCCACGGCCAACGGCTATTACGTCTGGCTTTTTCAGATTCACGACAACGACCCCATCCCCCCCAACCTGATCGACGAGATCATCCGGCGGAGGATGGATGGGGTGATCTTTGCCGGCGGCATCTGGAGCATGGAGCGGACCGGCCTTGCCGACGCCCTCACCCGGCTCAAGCACCACATGCCCGTGGTCACGATCTGCCCGCCGACCATGCAGCTTGACTGCATCTGCATCCACAGCGACCTGGTCGGCTGCTCGCGCCTGCCCGTGCGCCACCTGCACGCGCTGGGGCACCGGCGCATCGCGTTCATCGGCGGCTCCATGCAGCTGAGGGACAGCAGCAAGCGCGGAGAGAATTTCCTTCAGGAGCTGCGCGCGCTCGACCTGCCGGATGACCCCGCCTATCACGTCAACTGCGGCTACAACGCGGAGAGCGGCGAGGGCGCCGTGCTGCGCATGCTCTCCGGGCTGGAGCGCAGGCGCTGGCCCACCGCCATCATCGCCTTTAACGATCTGATGGCCCTGGGCGCGATGAAGCAGCTGAAAAACATGGGCCTGCGCCTGCCGCAGGATATGGCCATCATCGGCTGCGACAATCAGTTTTTCTGCTCTTATACCGATCCGGCGCTGACCACCGTGGACCTGCACCCGGAAGAGCTGGGCAGCAGCGCCGTGCGCGAGCTGCTCACCGCCAGGGACCGCGCCCACGTTCCCTTCAACCTGATGCGGGAGGCCACGCTCATCGTGCGCGAGAGCTGCGGCGCGAAGCTGGGCTATCGCAAGCTGAGCGATTGATCTTCTTTTCGGTTCTTCTTTTCGGTAAATCCGGCTATATGCTGGGTTTGCCGTTTTTTCATTCTTCCTTTCCCATCATTAAAATAATAATATATACATAACATTCATATTCTTGACACAAAAATGCCGATGTGCTACAATCTTTATAAGGATATCTGGTAAAGGTGGTGATAAAATGGCCCATGCAGGCCGGGCTTCATCCATGATCTGAGTGATGCCGGCAATCCCCTTTTCTTCTGTTTTGAGGAGAACTGCAATGAAAAAATTACTCGTTTTGACACTGGCCTGGATACTTATCCTTTCCGCGGCGGTATCCGGCACGGCACAGGAAACCGAGCAGGAGCTCACTTGGGCGGCTGCAGAAGAAATTCTCACACATATTTCCGATCCGGTCTTTCCCGATTACGAGGTCAGCGTGCTGGACTTCGGCGCCAAAGCAGACGGCATTACCTTAGATACACAGGCCTTCGCGGATGCCATTGAGCACGTGCACAATGCGGGCGGCGGAACGGTGAATGTGCCCAGCGGAACCTATCTGACCGGCGCAATTACGCTGCTGAGCAACGTTGAGCTCCACCTGGAGGATGAAGACACCGTTATCCGCTTCACCGACGAAATCAATGAAGAAAACTATCCTCTGGCGCTTGTGCATTGGGAAGCTTCCGAATGTTATAACTATCGCTCCATGATCTATGCGCATGAGGCCACCAATATCGCTGTCACCGGCCCGGGTCTTCTGGACGGCCAGGCGGATGAAGATACATGGTATAACTGGACAAAGAGCAATAACGAGACAACCAAACAATCCCGGCTTGACCTGATGGAGATGAATGTCAACCAAGTCCCGGTTGAAGAGCGTGTCTTCGGCGATGGTTCTATGCTTCGCAACAACATGATCCAGCTGGTCGGCTGTGAAAACGTCCTTCTTGAAGGCTTTACGATTCACAATTCCCCCATGTGGCAGGTTAATCCGGTGCTGTGCACAAACATCACAGTGCGCGGCCTTGTCATTGATTCTACCGGCCCCAATAACGACGGCTGCAACCCGGAGAGCTGCAATTACGTGCTGATTGAAGACTGTTCTTTCAACACAGGGGACGACTGTATCGCCATCAAGTCCGGCCGGGATGAGGACGGACACCGCCTCAATACGCCGTGCCAAAACATCGTCGTCCGAAACTGCGAATTTGTGGGCGGCGGCGGCTGCATCACCGTTGGCAGCGAAATGAGCGGCGGCGTATCGAACGTCTTTGTGACGGACTGTGAGCTGACCAGCACCAGCCTGGATTTTGCTTTCCGTTTTAAGACAAACAAGCAGCGCGGCGGGTATGTTGAAAACCTCTACATCCGCAACATTGATGTGGTTGGCGGCGTGTCAAACGCCACCCTTCATGCAACCATGCTGTATGAGGAGGGCCCAAACGG
>DVMG01000173.1 GCA_018715105.1 Candidatus Ventricola intestinavium | reverse complement strand
GTGGGAATCATGCCGCTCGTGGGATCCAGAAACGCCAGCACGAAATAGCTGGCCACCACCCAGGACAGGAAGTATGGGAAGAACATCAGCGTCTGATAGGCCTTGGCGGCAAAGCGGCAGCGCAGCTCGCTCATCATCACCGCAAAGGCCACGGAAATGACGAGCCCCAGGAGGATCCACAGAATGTTATAGCCCAGCGTGTTGCGCAGCATCACCAGCGTGTCGGGCGATTTGAGGAATTCAAAATTCTTCAGCCCCACCCATTCGCTCTTGGCAATGTTGTTCCAGAACGTGTTGGGTTTATAGGCCCGATACCGCTTGAACGCGATGAGAATCCCATACATGGGCAGGTAGCGGATCAAAAGCAGCCAGACCGCGCCCGGCAAAACCATGGTGGTCAGCCACAGGTTTTTTCTGCTGCGGGAGGCTCTTGCCGGGATAGCCCTCGCAGGCGTGCGGCCCGCCGAAGTCTTTGCGCTCATGTGAAAAACCTCCTCCGTCCCCTTATAGCGGGTGTTTCTCTGTCTCCGTCCGCCTTCATTATAGATAAATCTTACGGAGAATTCATCGTTTTTTATTGCGATTTGTTGTCAATGGTTGCGGGATCTTCCATTCCGGCAGGACGCCCCTTGTCTTGGGAAAGGGGCTGTGATAAGATGAAGACATCCCCCCGCATAACCGGCCGCGAAAGGTGGAATGCCCTGTGATCATACGCAAAATCCGTCCGGATGAATATAAACGCTGCCAGGAATTCTGCGCACTGGCCTTCGAATATGCGCTTGAAGGGGCCGACAAATCGCCTGAGCAGATGCTCGCCGATGTGCGTGAGCGCCCCCGAAGCCGCCAGCATCTTTATTGGGACAGCCAGTGGGCCGCCTTCGCGGACGACGATGCCACCATGCTCAGCACGATGACCGTCATCCCCTACACGGCGCGGTTTGACGGGCATGATGTGCCGATGACGGGCATCGGCGGCGTGGCGACCCTGCCTCCGTACAGGCGGCACGGCGGCATCCGCGCCTGCTTTGAGCGCGCGCTTCCCGCGATGCATGAGGAAGGCGCCGTCCTCTCCTATCTGTATCCGTTTTCCACCGTTTTTTACCGCAAGTTCGGCTATGAGCTGGGCTGCTCGGTCCGGCGCTGGAAAATTGCGCTGCGCGGCGTCCCGGCAGGGCCCGTCCGCGGTTCCTGGAAGCTGCTTGAACGCGGCTGCAACCTGCTTAAAGACATCCGGCAGGTGGATCAGCCCTGGCAGGAGCGGTACAACTGCATGGTGCGCTGTGAGGAAATCGAGTATGCCTGGGTGCAGGAGGCCCATCCCTTTGCGGACAGGCAGTACACATACGTTTATTACGGCGAGGACGGCGCCGCGCAGGGCTATGTCACCTACCGCCCTGTGATGGATGAGGGCGACCGCGCGCTGGAGTGCCTGCGTTTTGTGTTTACCGGCCCGTCAGGCTTCAGGGGGCTGATGGCCCTGCTGCTGAGCCTGTCGGCAGATCACAGCCATGTGATTCTGACCCTGCCGGATGAAATCGATCTGAGCGGGCTGCTGCCGGAGTGGAGCTTTGGCTTTGTGTCCTGCCAGCATCAGCTCCGGGGCATGGCCCGCGTGATCAACGCCGGGCGCGCGCTGCGCCTTGCCCGGATGCGCGGTGCGGGCCGCCTGGTGCTGGAGATCGCCGATGCGCAGATCCCTCCCAACAACGGCCGCTTTGCCGTGGCCTTCGCGCCGGGGCGGGAAAACGCCGTCTCCCGGACGGACGATCCGCCGGATATCCGCCTTGGCATTGAAAGCTTGACCCGCCTGCTCCTGGGCCGCCATGATGTGCAGGATATTCCCTGGCTGCCGGACGTGCAAATGCTTTGCAGTCCGGAGCGGGCATCTCCTGTCTTTTACAAAAAGCCGATGTTTATTTCCCAATTCTTTTGATTTTCCCTTGCCCTTTCCCGGTTTTCTTTCCATTTTCGCAGGCTCTGCCCGGGCCCTGAAACATGACAAGCCCGGACAAGAAAAGCCATCTTTGTCAATTTTTAATTTTCTCCCGTTCTGCTATCCTTATCTGTGTGAGGAATTCGGAGAAGGAGGCCATCCTATGCGCTATGGTTTTTTCGACGATGCAGCGAGGGAATATGTCATCGACCGGGTGGATGTCCCCGTGTCGCTGACCAATTATCTGGGCACCCAGCGAATGGGCACGGTGATCTCCCACAATGCGGGAGGTTACAGCTGGCTGGATTCGCCGGAACATCACCGCATCACGCGTTTTCGCCCTAACGGCGTGCCGATGGATTGGCCGGGCCACTATGTCTACCTGCGGGATGACGAGGACGGCATGTACTGGTCCGTCAGCTGGCAGCCCGTGGGGCGGCCGCTGAATCAGGCGAAATATGTGTGCCGGCATGGCATGAGCTATTCCGTTTATGAGGCGGATGTGCACGGCATTCACGCCAGCCAGACGCTCTTCATTCCCCGTGAGGCGGACGGCTGCGCCCCGACGGAGATCTTTGACGTGCGCATCCGCAACACATCCGGCCGCACGCGCGTTCTCAGCGTCTATGGCTATGTGGAATTCTCCTTCCATGAGATCAGCTGCGACAACCAGAATTTTCAGATGAGCCTGTATTGCGCGGGATCCCGCTATGAGGACGGCGCCGCGCTGTGCGAGCTGCATTATGAAGAAAACAGCGAGCAGTTTTTTGCCTCCAGCTTTGTGCCGGACAGCTTTGACACCCGGCGTGACAGCTTTATCGGCGCATATCACACCGAGCGCAATCCCATCGGAGTGGAGAGGGGCACGCTTGCCGGCACAGCGGAGCTGGGCGGCAATCCCTGCGGCGCGCTGCACGGCCGCCTCGTCTTGCAGCCCGGCGAGGAAAAGCGCGTGCTCTTTTATCTTGGCACGGGCGGCGCGGATGCCGCGGCAAGGGCCCGCTCCCGCTATGATGAAGCCGGGACGGATCGCGCTTTTGCAGAGCTCAGGGCCTGGTGGGATGCCAAGCTCACCGCGCTCACGGTGCGCACGCCCCATGAAAACATGAACCGCAGCCTGAACATCTGGAATCTGTATCAAAGCGAGATCAATGTGCTCTTTTCCCGCTTTTCCTCCTTTATCGAGGTGGGAGGCCGGACGGGCCTTGGCTACCGGGATACCGCACAGGATGCCATGTGTATCCCCCACTGCGAACCGGAGATGTGTCGCAGGCGCATCCTGCAGCTCCTCAACGGCCAGGTGTCCGCCGGCTATGGCCTGCATCTGTTTGATCCCGCCTGGTTTGAGGGGAAAGATTCCGCATCGGCCTCTTCCCCCACGGTTGTCCCTTCCTCCGCCCAGGCCAATCCGATTCATGGAATCGAGGATGCCTGTGCGGATGACGCGTTGTGGCTTTTGCCCGCCATTGTGGAATATGTCCGCGAGAGCGGGGATACGGCGTTTCTGGATGCGGTCGTCCCCTATGCCGACGGCGGGAAGAGCACCGTCTGGGAGCACATGAAGCGTGCGCTCGATTTTTCCTATGCCCAGGTGGGCTCGCACGGCGTGACGAAGGGCCTTCGGGCTGACTGGAATGACTGCCTCAACCTGGGCGGCGGCGAAAGCGCCATGGTGGCCTTCCTCCTGGTGTGGGCGACGGATCATTTTCTGGACGCCGCCCGCCATCTGGGCCGGGATGCCGACGCGGCGCATTACGCCGCCCTTCAGGAACGCATGAAGGCCGTGTGCCAGCGGGAATTGTGGGACGGCCAGTGGTTCCTTCGGGGCATCACGGCGGATGGGCGGCCCATCGGTTCGCATACGGCCGCGGAGGGAAAGGTTCACCTGGAGAGCAACGCATGGGCCGTGGCCTCCGGCACGGCCACGCGCGAGCAGGGCCTGCTCTGCATGGATGCCGTGGACGCATGGCTCTATACCCCTTATGGGCTGATGCTCAACGCCCCCTCCTTCACCACGCGCGATGACGCGGTCGGCTTTGTGACGCGGGTGTTCCCCGGCGTCAAGGAGAATGGGGCCATCTTCAGCCATCCCAATCCATGGGCCTGGATGGCCGAATGCCGCCTGGGCCGCGGCGACCGGGCCATGAAGTTTTACGACGCCCTCCTGCCCGAAAATCAAAACGATCTCATGGAGATCCGTCAGGCGGAACCCTATACATACTGCCAGTTTGTCATGGGGCGGGATCACACGGCATACGGCCGGGCCCGCCATCCCTTCATGACCGGTTCCTCCGGCTGGGCGTATTACGCGGCGACGCGGTTCATCCTGGGCATCCGTCCCGGATTTGACGCGCTCACGGTGGATCCATGCATCCCTTCTGCCTGGGATGGGTTTGAAGCCGTGCGTCTCTGGCGCGGCGCGCAGTACATCATCACCGTGCGCAACCCGGATCATGTGCAAAAAGGCGTTCGGGCCATGCTCGTGGATGGCCGGGCCGCTGAGGGGATTCCCGCGTTTTCCAGCGGGCGGCATACGGTGGATGTGATCCTGGGCTGATCCCATCCGAAAGAAGACCGGCGGATGGATGGAAAAGGGATCCGGCGAGCCGGCAGAAAGGATGCACCGAGGATGATCCGGTTTGGAACGGACGGCCGGCGCGCCGTCATCGGGAATGTTTTACACACAGCAACATCCGGCGCACCGCGGTTCGGCGCCACAGGAGCATGCCCATGAAGATTCCGGAAAACCATGCGGGCGGAGATTCCTCCTTCCAGGCTGGAAAGGTCCCCCGGCGAAACCCGTGGTATAAATCCCTGCGGCTTCAGATTCTCGCGCTGATGCTGCTGTGCTACCTGATTCCAACCGTGCTTCTGGGATGTTACCTGGGGAGCGTGCTCCTTGAAAGCACCCTGGAAAAGACGGAAGCGGCCCTGTCCTCCGGTGCGGAATATGCCATCACCCTCTGCGGGCAGAACATCGACCAGGCGGTCGAGCTGGCCAGAGGCGCCACCTACGACGGCGAGCTGGCCGATGTGTGGGCCCAGCATGCTGCCGGGAACATGGGGGATGCGGCGTATCTTGGCCGCTCCCGCAGTTATCTGGAGCGCAAGTATGGCCGCAATGCGCAGTTTCTCTTTGCCGCCTATATCCCGGTGGACAATGCGGAGCTTTTCATGTACAACCGTTCCGGCCAGGAAGAGGCCCTGCTCTATCAGCGCATCGCCCACAGCCAGGTTGCCCGGGTCGGAGAAACGCTGGATACCAAAAGCCAGTTTCTCCAGGTGGAAGACCAGGTCTACCTGGTGCGCAACCTGATGAACCTGCGCATGGAGCGCTATGGCATGCTTGTGCTGGGGATTGATCAGGAAAAGATGCTGGCTCCGCTCTATGAGCTGGCGGATGCATGGGACGCGCAGGTGCAGCTGCGGCTGGGGCAATCCGGAGACCTGCGTGTGGACTGGGATTCCCTTACGGAGGGCCTGAGCGATTTTGATGCGCAGAGCGTGTCCTTTTTCATCCGCCGCAGCAGCCGGGATGATCAGCTTGACGTTCGGCTGATCGTCAGCCGCGAGCGGATCTATGGCGAGATGATCGCCCTGCGCCGGATGATGACATGCCTGCTGGTCATGCTCATCCCCATCCTGATGCTGATCGGCGTGTTTGTCCACCGCCGGATCATCCGGCCGATCACACTGCTGTCGGAAGCCTCCCGGCGCATCGAAGCCGGGGAACTGGGCGCGACCGTTCCCATGCACGGGGGCGATGAGCTGGGGGATCTCGGCGTCGCGTTTTCCAAAATGAGCAGGCGCATCGCCGCGCTGATCGACAAGACCTACAAAGAGGAGATCGCCCTGCGGGATGCCAAGATTCAGGCCATGCAAAGCCGCATTAACCCGCATTTCATCAACAACGCTCTGGAATCCATCAACTGGAAAGCGCGCATGGAAGGCTCGGAGGCCATTTCCACCATGGTGGAATCTTTGAGCGTGCTGCTCAACGCCAGCATGGCCCGCCGGAATCGCCGCATGGTGCCTGTCAGTGAAGAAGCCGTGGTGGCACAGGCCTATTTCTATTTTGTCAAGCAGCGCTTTGGCGATCATCTGACCGTGCATCAGCATCTGGACAGCGACGCGCTGGATGCGCAGGTTCCCCTGCTGACCCTCCAGCCCCTGCTTGAAAACGCGGTGGAGCATGGCATCGGCCCGGCAGGCGGCGGCACCATCGAGCTGAACGTGCGCTGCGGGGAAGATCGTGTGCTGGTGGAAGTCGTCAACAGCGGCCGGCCCATGGACGCGGAGGACCGCGCCCGCATCGACGCGGCGCTTTCGGGGGATAGCCAGGGCGGCACACACCTGGGCCTTTCCAACATCAGCAACCGCCTGCGGCTGATCTACAACGGGAAGGCGGAGATCCGCGTCTTTCAGGACGAAAAGGGCCGCACAAGGGTGCGGCTGAGCATCCCGCGCAGCGCGGGCAAAGAGGAGGCATGATCATGCGGCGGATATGGTTTTTTCTGTTGGCGGCGCTTTGGCTGTTGCCCGCGTGCGCCTCTTCGCAGGGGGTGACACTCTGGACAGTCAGCTCCTTTGCCGGCGCGGATGCGGCCTCGGCGCTGGCCTATGTGGAAATCCTCCAGCAATATGAGGCGGAGACGGGAAACACCGTCGTGGACAACTCCGCCACCAGCGATGAGAGCTGGAAATCCAGCGTGCTCAGCGATTTTGCGGCGGGCAATGAGCCGGATGTGCTGTTTTTCTTCGCTGCCAGCGCGGATTCCGCGCTGATTCTCGACCGCGTGGTCCCCATTTCCGAGATCAACGCCGCCTATCCCGGCCTGAACCTGAGCGAACATCCCGCTCTGACGGAAGCGGATGGCCGCGTGTATGCCATTCCCGTGCGCCCCTACTGGGAGGGGCTGTTTGTCAACGTGGATCTGTTTGAGCAGCATGGCGTGGAGCTGCCCACCACCTGGGAAAAGCTGGAAACGGCCATTGCCCGCTTCAGGGAAGAGGGCATTGTGCCCATCTCCGTCTCCCTGTCGGATATTCCCCACTATCTGGCCGAATTTGCCATTTTGGTGAGCGGGCCTGTGGAGGACTACATGAAAAGGCCGCAGCGCATAGAGGATGTGCCGCCGTCCTTCTACACGGGCATGGAGCTGATTCACCGCCTGTATGGCCTTGGCGCATTCGCCCCGAATGTCAGCTCTACAGACGAGGCCGCGGCCAGCCAGCTCTTCCGGGATAAAAAGGCGGCCATGCAGATCGATGGAAGCTGGTTTGCCAACACGCTGCCGGAAAGCAGCATGGATACCACGGTTGTCATGCCCATGCCCCCATACAGCGCCGACGCCGACCCCACGGCATACATCGGCGGCGTTTCCATGGGCTTTTACCTCACCCGGCGCGCCTGGGAGGATCCGCAGCGGCGCGATGCGGCCGTGAGCCTGCTGGCCATGCTGACCCGGGAGGAAAACCGCAGGCGTCTGGCCGGCGGCCAGCTTTCCGGACGGCTGCTTTCATCGGTCGAGGCGCTGACCGATGAAAGCCACCGAATGCTCAGCCCGCTGCAGGATGCCATGAACAAGGATGCCCGTGAACGCTGGCTGCTGGAATGCATCGCGCCGATTGCCGATGGCTCCATGACCGCCCGCGAATGCTGGGAGCAGGTCATGGCGCTCTCCCCCTTTGAGGAATAACGGAGGCGGAAAAGATGTATCGCGTTGTGTTGGTCGATGACGAGCGGCTGATTCTGGAAGGGCTTTCCAAAGTGGTGAACTGGCAGAGCATGGGCTGCATGGTGGCCGGCACGGCCGCCGATGGGATGGAAGGGCTGCGGCTGATCCGCGAGCTCCTTCCGCACATCGTCCTGACGGATATCCGCATGCCGAATATGGATGGGCTGACCATGCTGGCCGCCCTGCGCAGCGAATTCCCGCAGATGCAGGTGACGGTGCTGACCGCCTATCGCGATTTTGATTATGCGCAGAAAGCCATCAACCTGGGCGTTTGCCGTTATCTGCTCAAGCCCAGCCGTATGGAAGAGATCAACGAGGCCATCCGCACCATGGTCAAGCGGCTGGAAGCGGCCGAGCCGTCTTTGCAAAACGAGGCGGAATCGCGCCTGCAAAGCGGGGCTGAGCCCGCGCCCATCAGCGAAGCGGGCAGCTTTCTTGTCAACGCGGCTTTACGATACATGCGGGAGCATTGCACACAGCGGCTGAACCTGAGCGATGTGGCGGAGAATGTATACGTCAGTCAGTGGCATCTGTCCAAGCTGATTAACCGCCACACCGGCCAAAGCTTTTTTGATCTGCTGGGTAAAATGCGCATAGAGCGCGCCCTGCCCCTGCTGGCGGACCCCTCCATGCGCATTCACGCGATTGCCGAGCAGGTAGGTTACAGCGATGTGGCGCACTTTTCCAAGACGTTTAAAAAGATTGTGGGCAAAACCCCCGGCGAATACCGCGCTTCCCTTCCCGGCGGCGGTGCGGGGCGCATTCCATAGCGCTTCCCAGACCGGCTTTTTCCATCCGGACATCTGTGAGGGAAGACGCGCCACCTGAAACCCGCATGGGGCTGTCAGGCTAAGAATTCAGGCATTCCAGGCAAAAACGACGAATTTGCGCCCGAAGGTTTCCAAGGAGCGATCGGAAAGCCCTTTGGCGGGGCGCTGGGGCAGAGCCACAAGCACAAGAAAGCCCATGATTCCCCGAAAAGCTGCTTCTTGGAATGCTCAGGATTCGCCGGACAGCCCCATGCATCTTTTCAGGATTCGGCTGCATGCGCAGGAGCTTGCCGGGCTTTTGAGGGGATGCGGATTTCCTGTCTCCTCTGTCTCTTCGCTTTTCTTGCCGCCGTGCGGAGGACCGCGAGCATCACATCCCCGGCCCGGACGGAGAAGACGCAGTGCGCGGTCATCACCAGGCACGGCGCGCGGAAATCGGCATCCACATGGATGTCACAGGGCGGCACATGCCGCAGCCCTGCCAGCAGCGCAAGCACCAGCGCGCGCACCGAACCGGCCGCCACGGCCGTGCTCCAGGCTTCTTCCAGGCCAAGTCGAAGCCGCAGCTGCAGCGTCTGCCACTGGGCCGTATCCAGAACGGCGCGCACAAACGGCCTTGCCGCCTGAAGGGTTTGGATGCGCAGCTTCGGCATGGAGCCCTTCGGGCGCCTGTTCTTCGTGTAACGCGGTGAAAGGCTCAGGGACAGCACGCCGCGGCGCCTTTCGATCACGCCGTCAAAATCCGCATCCAGCATCAGCATGCTGACGCTGGCGCGCACGGAGCTCTGCACCTCGTTGATGCCGACGCAGGCGCGCACCGTAATGGGCAGACACAGAAGCAGATACAGGATATAAATGGCCGCAAACACGGCGCCCGCCCCCTTTTTTTCATTCTCCCCTTTTCAACGGGGCCCCTTATCCTGTATAATGG
>DVMG01000172.1 GCA_018715105.1 Candidatus Ventricola intestinavium | reverse complement strand
ATCCTGCGGCATGTGCTGCTCCGGCCCTGAACTGAATGTGCCGGAATACCTGTATCCGTCTGTGGGAGACAAGGGCCTGCTCGTCTTTCAGGAGAAATATGCGCCCGGCAGCGATGTACGCCCCATTCTGGGGGTGGACGACACGATTCTTGATTTCGAGATCCTCGCCAACCGGCCGGATTGCCTGAGCGTGTGGGGGATTGCCCGTGAGGCGGCCGTGACCATGGGCACCCGTTTCCGCAAGCCGGAGATTCACGTGGACACGGTGCCGGGCCGGATGGAGGATTATGTGCACATCGATGTGCGCGACACCGACCTGTGCCCGCGCTACTGCGCGCGCATTGTCAAGAATGTGAAGATCGGCTCGTCTCCGATGTGGATGCGCAAGGCGCTCCACGCGGCCGGCGTGCGCGCCATCAACAACATCGTGGACATCACCAATTATGTGATGCTGGAAACCGGGCACCCGATGCATGCCTTTGACCTGGCGAAGGTACGCGACCGCCACATCGTCGTGCGCCGCGCGTATGACGGGGAAAAGATCGTTACCCTGGACGGAAAGGAACGCGATTTGACGCACGACATGCTGATGATTGCGGATGAGCAGCGTGCCACCGGCATCGCGGGCATCATGGGAGGCGAAGAATCGGAGATCACCGAAGAAACCACGACGGTCATGTTTGAAATTGCGGCGTTTGACCGCACGAATATCCGCCTGACAAGCCGGGCTCTCGGCATGCGCACGGAGGCTTCCGGCCGCAACGAGCGCGGGGTATGCGCCGCAACCTGCCGGGAGGCGGCGGACCGCGCCTGCCAGCTGGTGAACATGCTGGGCGCGGGCGAGGTGATCGAGGGGGTCTATGACTGTTATCCGAATCCGCATTCGGCGCAGACGGTTGAAGCCTCCGTCAGCCGCATCAACGCGCGTGTCGGGCTTCCGATTCCGGGGGAGGAGATGGCGCGCATCCTGACCGCCCTGGACATGCGGGTGACGCTGGAGGGGGACAGGCTGACCGCCGTGCCGCCCGAATACCGGGAGGACATTGAAACCGAAGCGGATCTTTCCGAAGAGGTTCTGCGCATCTACGGCTATGAGCACATCGGCTCCACGCTCCTGCGCGGAGAGACCTCTCCGGGCACGCGCAACGAGCACATGCAGCTCTCGGACCGGGTGAATGCGATCCTCGCCTCCAGGGGAATGCATGAAATTCGCAATTTCTCGTTTATCAGCCCCAAATGGGTTCAGAAGCTGGGGCTTCCCGCGGAGGATCCGCGGATGAACCTGCTGGCCATCCTCAATCCGCTGGGTGAGGACACCAGCGTCATGCGCAGCACGCTGGTGCCCAGCGTGCTTACCACGGTGGCGCTCAATCAAAGCCGCAGCAATGCCGCCGCCATGCTCTATGAAATCGCCCCGGTTTTTGACAACGCTGCGCGCAAGGCGGGCGAGCTTCCGCATGAGCAGCCCATGCTCTGCATCGGCGCGTATGGTGCGGATGTCGATTTTTACCGGATTCGCGATATCGTGCTGGACATGCTTTCTCAGTTTGGCGTGCAGGCAGACGTGGTGCCCGGCGCACAGCCGTATCATCATCCCGGCCGCGCGGCCCGGCTGATGGTGGGCGGCGCATGCATCGGCAGCGTGGCGGAGGTGCATCCGGATACGATGGAGGCCTTTGAGCTGACACGGCGCACCATGGTGGCGGAGGTGGATCTGGAGATGCTCTGCGGCCTGCATGTCAAGGTGGATCACGTGCGCAGCCTGCCTCGTTTCCCGGCCGTCACACGGGATATTGCGCTGGTTATGGATGAAAAGACGACCGTGGGCGCTGTGCTCAGCGCGATCCGCGCAGCGGGCGGCGCGCTGCTTGAGAAGGCGGAAATGTTTGACATCTATCGCGGCGTGCAGCTGGCGCCGGGCAAAAAATCCGTGGCATTCTCCCTGACATTCCGCAATGCGGAGCGCACGCTTTCGGATGAGGATGTCAACCCCGTGATGAAAAAGATCCTTTCCGCCTGCGAGCAGAACTGCGGCGCGGCCCTTCGCCTGTAAGAAAGCAAAATGGCCGGGAAAGAGAAGGGAGAAAAGGAGCGTTTTCTTCATGCTTGACAGGCGCATCGGCCCACAGACACAGCGCTTTGCGGTGCTGGGGGAGTCGCTTTCACACTCGTGGTCGCCTTACATCCATAACTCCCTGTTTGCCGCCGCAGGGATGGACGCGGTCTATGTGTCCATTACGGTGCCGGAAAACCGGCTTGGCGCGGCGGCGGACGTTTTTCGCAGCTGCTTTTCGGGGTTCAACGTCACCATTCCTTATAAGGAAAAGATCATTCCCTATCTGGACGAGGTGGACGATGCCGTGCGCGCCTGCGGGGCGGTCAACACCGTTGAGGTGCGGGATGGCCGCCTGACCGGCCACATCACCGACGGGCTTGGCATGCTGCGCGCCATAGAGGAAGGCGGCGTGGGGACCGACCATGCGGAGGTGATGATCCTGGGCGGAGGAGGCGCGGCGCGCGTGGCGGGATACGAGTTCCTTGCGCGCGGAGGCCGTGTGACGTTTGCCGTGCGCGATACGGCCAAAGGGAAGCGGCTGTGTGAGGAGCTTGCGGCCACACAGGCAGACGGCGCATCGCGTCTGGATGTCTGCGCGCTGCCGGATGCGGACCGGGCCTGCGATATCCTGATCAACTGCACGCCCGTGGGCATGTATCCCCATGCAGAAGGATGCCCGGCTTCGGATCGGGCGCTCTCGCACTGCAAGGCTGTGTTTGACGCCGTATACAACCCGCGCGAGACGCAGCTGCTTGCGCGCGCGAGGGCCAGGGGAATCCCCTGTATCGAGGGGCTTGGCATGCTGTTTTATCAGGCGGTGGAAGCACAGAAGATCTGGTTTGGGCAGCGGATTGCCGGTGCCCGGGCACAGAGCGGCCTATACCGCGAACTGCTCAAGCAGATGTAACAGGGCCGCCCGCCCACGAATAGATTGCAAACGGAGGAAGAAGCAGATATGAATATCTGGCATGACATTTCACCTGAACTGATTACGCCCGAACGCTTTATGGCCGTCATCGAGATCCGGAGGGGCTGCAAAAACAAATATGAGCTTGATAAGGCCACCGGCCTGCTGCGGCTTGACCGCGTGCTCTATACATCCACCCATTATCCGGCTAACTATGGCTTTATTCCGCGGACGTTCGCCGATGACGGAGACCCGCTTGACGTGCTTGTACTCTGCTCGGAGGCGATTGAGCCGATGACGCTGGTGGAATGCCGCCCCATCGGCATGTTTGAGATGAATGACGGCGAGGAGCGGGATGAAAAGATCCTTGCCGTGCCGATGGGAGATCCCAATTACAACTTCATGTTTGACATCAGCCAGCTGCCCGATCACCTGCTTGATGAAATCCAGCACTTTTTCACAGTTTATAAGGAGCTGGAGGGGAGAACCACTGTTGTCAGCAAGGCGCAAAACCGGGAGGTGGCCACGCGCGTCATCGTGGAGTGCATCCGCAATTACGAAGAGAAGTTCGGGGCTGCGGCCGGAAAGGATAAGCCCGGCAAAGAAAAAGGCAAAAAGGGGTGAGGATATGGCGCTGCAACCCATCATCGGCGTGTCCGGTTCGCATAATGAAAAGGACCGGCAGCTTTATATCCGGGAAAATTACATGCAGTCCGTCCTGAATGCGGGAGCGATCCCGGTTCTTTTGCCGGAGACGGAGGATGAGAGAACGATCGGCGCCATGCTGGATCATATCGACGGGTTGCTGCTGGCCGGCGGCGATGACGTATCGCCGGAGCGATACGGGGAAGAGATCCTGCCGGCCTGTGGGTCCATCGACCCGCAGAGGGATGCGTTTGAGCTGGCGATTACCTCGATGGCGGTTGCCCGGCGCATGCCCGTGTTCGGAATTTGCCGGGGGATCCAGACGCTGGCGGTAGCGCTGGGCGGCAAACTGATTCAGGATATTGAAACCCAATGCGGTATTGCCGCTTCGGATCATCATCAGCAGCCGCCCTATGGCGAAGCGGTGCACACCGTGAGCTTTGCGCCGGGAGGCGTATTGGAGCGCGTCACCGGGGAGCGGCACATGCGCACGAACAGCATGCACCATCAGGCTGTGCGGGAAACCGGCCCCTTCCTTCGCGTGGAAGGACGGACAGAGGATGGCGTCATTGAGGCCGTCAGCGGCATTGAGAATGACCGGATTTTTGCCGTGCAGTTCCATCCGGAATATATGGCGGATCACGATGGAT
>DVMG01000171.1 GCA_018715105.1 Candidatus Ventricola intestinavium | reverse complement strand
GGATTCTTCACCGAAAGGCAAGCGTTAAATTCCCCGCTTTTCAAAATCGGGGTTTCCGAGGGTCGGGCCTTCACTGCAGAAACTCGGGCTGGCCGCAATAGCAGAATTCGCCGGGCCCGTGGTGCATGCCGCAGTCGGAGATTTCCTCTTCCCCTGCAAATTCTTCGCCGTCCCCCTGCAGGTTCGCCAGGAGGGTCTGCATCACAAGGCCGTTCACCACGCGCTCGATCTCTTCCCGATCCTGCTCAACCACATATTTCGGCTCACCGTCCGGGGTTTGCTCCGCGCGAACGAGCAGAAAGCCGCCCTCCAGCGTGCCATCCTCCTCTTCCTGAATGGCGCCAAGCATGAAATACGTCTTCTCCCCGTGCCGGATCGTTGCCAGGTGGCGCAGCGCCGCCTTATGGCCGTCGCTGTCTCGGATTTCCACCCAGCCCTCCTGATCAATCAGATCTGTCATGGTATTCCTTTCCCTATATGCTCTGCTCAAATGGTTCAGCGTGTTTGCGATTCTGTTTCCCACGCCGGAGGCGGAAGAGGGCCCGCCGCACAGAGGCGGTCAGCCGCCGCTTTGCCGGAGATAGGCGTCGTAAACCCTTTCCATGAGCGCTTCGTTCTCCAAAGACTGATAGCAGGGATTGCCCTGCGCGTCTGCCGTATGGAGCATGAGAACGCTTTCATCCTTCTCCAGCTCGCCAACGCTCTGCATGCTCACAAGCAGCACATACTCTTTTCCTTCATATGGAATGCGGGCGCTGAGCTGAAAAGGGATGATGCGCCCCTCTTCGTCCTCCATTTCGAGGAGATCGCCCTCACGCATATCCTCCCCGCTCTCCTCCGCCGCTTCGGGCTGTTCATCCGATTCATCTGCTTCCAGCCCGTCCTGATCATGGCCGGCTTCGTCTTTTCCGGCATTTCCGCCCCTCTGCTCTGAGGCTTTGCGGGCGTCAAGAAAGGCCTGCAGGATCATCACGGCGGCAACCATATCCACCTTCTTTTTGCGGTTAAGGCGGCCCATATCCGCTTCAAGCAGGGCGTTTTCCGCCATCACGGTGGTCATCCGCTCATCGTAATACGAGATGAAAAATCCCTCTTCCGAGAGCTTCTGCGCAAATTGGCGAACCTTTTCCGCCTGGAATCCCTCCGAGCCGTCCATATTGCGCGGCAGACCGCAGAGAATGTGCCTTGTTCCGTATTGCCCGGCAAGCCCGGCGATGTGGCACACATCCGGGCCATATCCCACGCGCGTATACGTTTCAACCGGCTGGGCCGTGATGCCCAGCGGATCGCTGACCGCGATGCCGATTCTCCGGTCGCCCACGTCCAGCGCGATGATTCTTTCGTCCATCTTCAGGGCCTCTCACACATTTTTGGAAAGATAAAACTGCACCAGTTCTTCCAGCAGCTCATCGCGGTCAATCCGGCAGATGAGCGAGCGGGCGTTCTGGTAGCTGGTGATATAGGTGGGATCGCCGCTGATCAGATAACCCACAATCTGCGTGATGGGATCATATCCCTTTGCAGAAAGCGCATGATATACACACAGCAGGATGGTTTGGGCATCCTGCGGATTATCGCTGATGGATTTGAAATGCTGCGTTCCCATATCCGAATTCATCATGTCCAACACCCCTTCCCTGTACAGGTCTCTCTCATTATACACGATTCACCCGCGGGTTTCAATGCTTTCTTATGTCTTGATTTTCTTATATTTTCATCATGTTTGTCGCCTGCCTGGCAGACCAGAATACGCTGCGCAGCGTGACCACAAGCGGGACGGCCAGCAGAATCCCCCAAAGCCCCATCAGGCTGCCCATCACAAACACGCTGACAAGCGCTGCAAGCGGATGGATGGATGTGCTGGAGGCGGTAAAATACGGGCTGATAAAATTCCCTTCAATCTGCTGGACAAGCACCACCACGCCCAGGGCAAGCAGCGCGCGGGAAAGCCCCTGTCCCAGCGTCGTGAGCACGATGGGGATGGCCGCCAGCACCGGGCCGATGTAAGGCAGGATCTCAAAGATCCCCATGAACATGGACAGCAGCAGCGCGTCGCGCACCCCCAGGATGAAAAGGCCCGCGAATGTGGCCAGCGCGACGAACACGCTCGTTTTAAGAACCCCGGAAAGATATCCCAGCACAGCATTTTTGCAGCCCAGCATGGCAGAGAGAAATGCCGTCCTCCACGCGATGGGCAAAAGCAGAATCAGGTGATTGGCGATCTTTGTGCGCTCGCAGAGCATGTAATAGGCGATGACCAGCGAGAAAAACAGCCGTCCGGCCTGTGCGGCAAAGGCCATGCCTCCGCGGGCCAGCACCGCCGTGAGCTGGGACATGGCGGAAGCGAGCAGATCCGTCACGCCGGTCTGCTGCGAGATGGTGATGCCAAACTGACGCAGAAATGCGTCTCCCTGCTGCAGGAGGCTTGTCAGGGTGGGCGTCATGCGCCGGATCAGGTCGATGGTGTGGGTGACCAGATAGGGAACAAACGCCGCGAGGATCAAACCCGCAGCAAGCACAAAGCACAGCACGCAGCAGGCGGCGGCCAGCGGCGTGCGCAGGCCGCGCCGCTCCAGCGTCCTGCAAAGGGGAGACAGAATGAGCGTAAAAGCCACGGCAAACAGGAATACCGTGAGCATTTGAAAAAAAGCATCCCTCTTTTGATATACATACGCCGCCGCTGCAAGCCACGCCAGCGCATAGGCGATTCTTCTTTTTGAAACCGGTCCCATATTGTCCCTCCGTGGATTGTTTCTGACGGCGGCCGCATCGTTCTCGCTTCCAAAGGGGAGGACCGCCGGCTTTGAATGCCGCCTCCATTTGCAAAAAATGCCGCAGGGCGGCGGGCCGAAACTGAAAGCCCTTTCCCTGCGGCGCGATGCGTCATCTCGCCCAGCAGTCTACAACCTGCCTGGCCAGCTGCGGCCCGTTTTTCGCCAATACGCGTTTCATCCGTTTGCCCTGCGGCGTCATCATCAGTCCCGCGCCAACGGTCAGCCCGATCAGGCTGCCGGCGGCAATGCCTCTCATGGTGGATAAGCGCATGCCTCAGTTCCCTCCCTTGAAAAGATCAGCTCACTTCCCAGACAGACGGGCACGGTCAATTCCCCTGCCGTCTCATCCGAGCGGGCATACGCAAACATCCAG
>DVMG01000170.1 GCA_018715105.1 Candidatus Ventricola intestinavium | reverse complement strand
GCAGAGCAAGACAAGGACTTTGAGATGGATGATCTGCTCCCCTGGTCAGAAGAAATGAAGTCGTGGTTCTCGGCGGTGTGAGTGCCGGGAACCACAATTTTTCTGTACCGCGGGATTATTGAGCGGTTACGAATCAAAAGCATACAGAAGAGAGACGGATCCGATTGATTCGCCATGCAGCCGGTTAAAGAGGATGGATATGCATGGAAACGATCAAGGCTGCCTAAAAACATGGAATTGCTGCCTAAAAACAGGTAAAATTATTGACTTATATGCACAGGATCCGTTATGATGTAGCTGCTTCTTAAAGGAGAAAAGATACGATGCTCAGATATTTGGAAATTAAGAACCAACTGCGTGAAATGGTGGAAAGCATGCCCGTGGGAAGCCGGCTGACCTCCCGTGTGACGCTTAGCCAGCAGATGGATACGACGCGCGCGACGCTTGACAAAGCGATCGGAGAGCTTGAACACGAGGGCTATCTGGTCTCCAAAAAGGGGAGCGGCACCTATGTCTCTTCTTTGCCGCATGAGAAACCGGCGCTGATTGAAAACTGGGGGGTCATCGTTCCCAACATCATGGATCCGATTTATCCGGGGCTTGTGCGCGGGATTGAAAATGTTGCCCAGCGCTATGGGCTGAGCATTTCGCTGTGCAATTCGGATGACAGCAGCGAGAAGCAGGAGATGTATATCCGCAGGCTGATCATGCTGGGGGTTTCCGGGTTCATCATCGTTCCCGTGATATCAAACAGCCTGGAGGAGGCCTGCCGCCTGCACAGGCAGCTGGCGGGAAGCCGGCTCCCCTTTCTTTTCTGCAACCGCGGGGTGGATGGCATCGAGGCCCCTGTCATTACCTCCAATTCCTATTATGGAGGCTATATAGCGACCAAGCACCTGATTCAAAGAGGATACAGGCGAATTGCCTATGTGGCCAAAAGAAAGTATTCCACGAGCATGGAGCGGTGCAGCGGCTGCATCTCCGCGCAGCTGGAAAGCGGTCTGAATGTCCATGGCGGATGGATGATCCTGCATGCCGACCGGCCGGGGGATCCGCCGCTCTTTGAGCGGATCTATGCCATGCTCAAAGAGGAAGAAAGGCCGGATGCGATTTTCTGCTTCAACGATGAAGTGGCCAGGACGGCATATGACGCGATCTGCAAGGCAGGGCTTCGGGTTTCGGAGGATGTGGGCATCATCGGCTATGACAATGAAAGTTCATGCAGCCTGTATACGCCCGGCATTACATCGGTTTCTTACAAAAATGTGGAAATCGGAGAACGGGCGGGTGAGCTGCTCTACAAGATGGTCAGCGGCCAGCCGGCTCCAGAATTCAGTTATGAACTGCTGCAGCCGGAAATTGTGGAGCGGGAAAGCTGCCTGGGCCCCAAACACAGGTAAAAGACATGGGCGTGATTCCCATGTTCTGATAAAAAACAAGGAGGTATATCATCATGTCAAAGCGCATCCTTTCCCTGCTGCTTACGATGACCCTGCTGTTGAGCATACCGGTTCTGCCGGCATCTGCCCAGGAGGAGGGGGAAGAGGTTGAAGCGGCAACCATCTATCTGTGGACGGCCTGGACGCCCGAAGCGGGCATCCAGGAGATGATCGACCGATTCAACGAGATTTATCCGCAGATTGAGGTCATCCCTGTGCAGTTTTCAAACAACACGGATGGCAATCTGAAAGTGGATACAACGCTGGCAATGGGCACGGGAATTGATGTGGTGTTCAATTTCGGCGTGGATCGTGTGGATGCCCGTGCCAACGCCGGCCTGATGCTGGATCTGACGCCCTATATCGAGCGCGATCAATTCGACGTGGCGGATCAGCTGGGCGAAAACATCTACACTAAGGACGGCCAATACTACAGCCTTCCGGCGACGAGCAACGCCTATTGCGTGTTTCTGAACAAGACCATGCTCGAAGAGGCGGGGCTGGAGACACCCACCTCCTGGACGATTGATGAATACTATGAGTATGCCCGCCAATTGACGCACGGCGAGGGCGATGAAAAGGTCTACGGCTCGGATTCGCTGCGGGTGCTCAATCAGTGGCTGTTCATGGCGACCAACACATTTGCCCGAAATCCGTGGTATACGGAGGATGGGCGCTCCAACCTGGGGCATGAATACTTTGCCAGGGCGCTCCGGCTGCATCAGGAGGCAGAGCTGGAGGGGATCCAGTATCCGTATACAGAATATGTTTCCAGCAAAATCTCCACGCAGGATAACTTCCTCAACGGCAAGGCGGCCATGGCCATCTACGGCAACTCCCTGGCCCGCAATCTGACGGACCTTGAAAAATATCCGCATGATTTTGCCGTGGAGGTGGCGCCTCTGCCCGTCATGCAGGAGGGGGATACCAATTACAACGTGGGCGGCTATTACGGGTATCTGGGAATCAACGCCAAGACGCAGGAACCGGAGGCCAGCTGGCTGCTGCTCAAATTCCTCGTCACAGAAGGTTCCTATGGCTTCCTCAACGTCGGGCATATTCCCACATGGCGGTATACCCAGTGGGACAACGTGGTCAACGACATGTTTGGAGAAAACGCAGAGCAGTTCATCAATGTGGATCAGTTTAAGCAGGTCATTCTCAATCAGGCGAATATGCCGCAGCAGGTGCTGGATGAATTCACCGCCTATACGGAAATCACCAACATCATCGCTGAAGAATTTGAGGCCTATGCCTTCGGCATCAGCGACCTGGAAACGACCCTGCAAAACGTGGTGAACCGCTCCAACGAGGCCATCGACGCGGCGCAGTAAATGATTTTGCGGCATCCGGCTGATCCGTGGAAGGCCGGATGCCGCATTCTTCTCCACGGGGCCGGCGGGAAGCCGCCCTTCCTCTTGCCGGCGCTGCCGAAGCATCACGGCGCATGCGCGGCCATTCTGTGTAAACGAGGTGAGCAAACGCCATGAAACAGCGCACCAGGGATGCGGTGGCGGGATATCTGTTTCTCGCGCCGAGCCTGATTGGCTTTCTGGTCTTTCTTGTGTTTCCGATTCTCTTTTCGCTCGTCATTTCCTTTACGGACTGGGATATGGTTTCCGGATTCGGGCAGATGAACTTTATCGGCGTTCAGAATTATGTGGATATGATGCAGGACGCCAGCGTAAAAAAAGCCCTGGAAAACAACGTGATTTTTGCGGTGAGCACCGTGCCCACCACCGTTATTCTGGCCATGTTTCTGGCGATCCTGCTCAATGACAAGGTGTATTTCAAGGGCTTTTACCGCATGGCGTGCTTTGTTCCCTATATCACATCCATCACGGCGGTATCGGTGGTCTGGCTGGCGATGTTCAATCCCTCGTCGGGGCCTATCAACGAAATTCTGCGCTCGATTGGCATCGCCAATCCGCCGCGCTGGATTTCGTCCCCTCAAACGGCCCTGCTTTCCATCATCATCGTTTCAGTGTGGATGGGCCTGGGATACTGCATGGTGCTGTATCTGGCCGCCCTTCAGAATATCCCGGCCTCTTATTATGAAGCCGCGCAGATTGACGGCGCGGAGGGATTTCAGCGTTTTCGCTACATCACGCTGCCCCTGCTGTCGCCTACGACGTTCATGCTGCTGATCACGCGCCTGATTACCTCTTTTGAGGTGTTTGGCCTGATCAGCGTGATGACCGGGGGCGGGCCGGTTAAGTCAACCACGGTGCTGGTGTATGAGATCTATACGCAGTCCTTCCAGTATTACCGGTTTGGCTATGCCTCTGCCATTGCCTGGCTGCTCTTTGCGATTATTTTCGCGGTCACGGCTGTGCAGTGGATTGCTCAGAAAAAATGGGTCTTTCAGTAAAGGGAGGGCCGAGGATGAGACGCAGAAAAAGAATCTCCAAGCTCCTGTGGACGGCGGTGATCTCTGCCGTTTCCGTGATCATGCTGCTCCCGCTGGTCTGGATGGTATCCGCTTCCCTGAAAACGCCCACAAAGGTCTTCACATCGCCAATCGAGTGGATTCCCCGATTGCCGCAGTGGAGTAACTATGCGGCCGTGTGGTCGGAAGGAGCGGTTCCCTTCCGGATATACTTTATGAACTCGATTTTTGTGACAGTCCTTTCTCTGGCAGGGTCGCTGATCGTATGCTCGATGGCGGCATATGCCTTTTCAAAAGTTCGCTTCCCAGGCAAAAACGGAATCTTCATGGCGTATCTGGCAACCATGATGATCCCAAGCCAGGTGACGCTGATCCCCCGGTTCATGCTCATGAACGGATTGCACCTCAATGATACGCATGCTGCGCTGATTCTGCCCAGCGTGTTCAACATCATTGCGATGTTCACCCTGCGCCAGTTTTTCAGCACCATACCGGATGACCTTCTGGAGAGCGCCCGCATAGACGGCGCGGGCCATCCGAGAATTTACATGCAGATTATTCTCCCGATGGCGGGCCCGGCCCTGATTTCGGCCGGAATCCTGGCGTTTGTCCGGTCGTGGAACGATTATATGAACCCGCTTATTTTCATCAACACGCTTGACAAGTATACGGTTACATTGGCCATCAAAAATTATCTCAATGTGGATGGACAGCCGCGCTATGATCTGGCCATGGTCGCATCGGTGATATCGCTCTTGCCGGTGATCGGGCTGTTCCTGTTTGTGCAGCGATACTATTTTGAAGGCGTCGCCACAAGCGGAATGAAGGAATAGACGGAAAAGGAAAGGAACCGGAGCAAGGAAGGAGCAGAAGAGAACCATGGAGCATACCCTTGAAATTCAGGTTCAGGCAACGGAATCGTTTGACGTTGTGGTCATCGGCGGCGGAACAACGGGCGCCTTTGCCGCCATCGCCGCGGCGCGAAGACAGCGCTTGTCGAAGAAAGCGGATTTCTGGGCGGGACAGCCGCATGCGGGCTTCCGTGGATGGCTTTTCATAATTTTGAGGAGAAGCGGCGGATCATCGGCGGCATTCCCTATGAAGTCATTGAGCGTCTGCGCAAAGTGAACGGCGCGTCCGATTTTCTGATGGATCCCATTTTGGAGAGCACGGTATACGTCAATCCCTCTCTGCTTAAGATCGTTCTCATGCAGATGACGCAGGAAGCCGGGGTCAGGCTCTTTTTGCACAGCCTGGCCGGGGAGGTGCGCATGGAAGGGGAGCATGTGCGCGGCGTGTATATCCACAACCGTCAGGGATGCCAGCTGATTGAGGGAAGGGCCTTCGTCGATTGCACGGATTGCTGCAACATAGCGGGATTTGCCGGCGCACCGGTCACGCGCGGCCGGGAAGGAGACGGCAGGGTCCAGGTGGCTTCCACGATCTTTACGGTGGGGGATGTGGATGTCGATGAAATGATCGATTATTTTAAGGCGCATCCCACACAGGTCAGGCCCCATCGCCTGCCGCCCGAAGAGCTGCGCTTTGTGATTGACAGCCTGAAGGAGGCGCCGCTTTTCAGCCTGGGCGCGTTTAAAGACCGGATCGCCCAGGCCGTGTCCGAGGGGATACGCTTTCCCCGGGAGACGATGATCGGCATTGTGAGGCCATGCCAGCATGAAATCATGCTGGTGACGCCCCGTGTGGAGGACGTGGATCCCACCGATGAAGCCAGCTTCACCCGCGCGGAAGAAACGGGTTATGGCCAGATTCTGGACATCATGCGCTTTATCAATCTCTATATGCCGGGTGGAAAACATGCCCGAATTGTCAGCTCAGGCCACACCCTTGGAATGCGGGAGACAAGCCATATCGTAGGCGCCTACACCATGACGCAGGAGGACATTGTTTCCGGAGCGCATTTTGAGGATGCGATTGCGCAGGGAGCGTACTACATGGATATCCACACGCCGGATAACAAGGGCCTGGCGCCCATGATTCAGCCGCCCACCTATCAGATTCCGTACCGCTGCCTGATTCCGCAGCAGGTGGAGGGGCTGCTGGTGGCCGGGCGTTGTGTCAGCGCAACGCATGAGGCGCTTTCCGCCATCCGTGTGATCCCGATTGCGGGTACCATGGGGCAGGCGGCCGGAACCGCAGCCGCAATGGCCGCCCGTCAGGGAATTTCCGTGAGGGATGTGGAGATCGCAAAGCTGCAGGAACAGCTTCGTGCCGACGGGGTGATGCTGGGGGAGGATGACCGGGCATGAATGTGCTGATGGGAATTCCAAACTGGCGGATGCTTATCAAAGAGAATGCCGCCGCACGTCTGATGCACGCGGGTTTTCATCTGGTGGTCAACGGGTCAAACGCGGTGGCGGACCGGGCTTTTCTGGAAGAGAACATCGCCTGCGCGGACGCCATGATCGCGGGCGGCGAAAGGATTGACAGCGCGTTGCTTTCCCGCGCGGAAAGGCTGCGGGTGATCGCCCGTTACGGTGTGGGAACGGACAACATCGACATCGAATGCGCCACGAGGATGGGAATCTATGTCACATCCACCATGGGAGCCAATGCAAACGCGGTGGCAGAGCATGCGCTGGCGCTCATGCTGGCGGTTCAGCGGCGAATCGGCTACTATGACCGCGCGGTGCGGCAGGGAAGCTGGACAAGCGGAGAGTTCCCGGAGCTGAGTGGAAAATGCGTGGGGCTGATCGGCTTTGGGCACATCGGCAGGCTTGTTGCCAGGCGTCTTTCCGGCTTTGAAGTCAGGCTGCTTGTTTGTGATCCGTATCAAAGCGGGGAGACAATCCGAGCGGGCGGCGGGCGGCCGTGCACGCTGGAAGAGCTGCTCGGGCAGAGCGATATCGTCAGCCTGCACCTGCCCGCAACGAAGGAAAATGAGCACTTGATCGATGCACGGCGTCTGGCGGGCATGAAGCGTGGCGCCTTTTTAATCAATACATCCAGAGGAGCGCTGGTGGATGAACAGGCGCTGAGGGAAGCCCTGCTGACCGGGCAGATCGCGGGGGCGGGGCTGGATGTTCTCCGGCAGGAGCCCATGCGGCCCGATCATCCTCTTTTCCGGCTGGATAACGTTCTTGTGACGCCGCATGTCGCCGGCGGTTCCTATGAAAACCACAGGAAGGCCGGTGAGATGTGCGTGCAGGCCGTGCTCGACGGCCTGGCGGGCATCCGCCCGGTCAACGCTGTCAACAGACCGGACAGGGAAAGGAGTATATCGGATGGACAGGGCGTATAACACCGAGATCCTCATTGCCGGCGGCAGCTTCGGCGGGGTATCTGCTGCGCTTGCGGCGTGCAAGGCCGGGCGCAGGGTGATCATGACGGAGGAAACGGGCTGGATTGGTGGCCAGGCAACGGCCCAGGGAGTCCCGCTTGACGAACACCCGTGGATGGAACAGTATGGATCGCCTGCCAGTTACCGGGAATTCAGGGCGCGTATCCGCGATTATTACAGGCGGAATTATCCCCTCACCGCCCATGCGATGCGGGATCCCCATATGAACCCGGGAGCCTGCTGGGTCAGTGCGCTGGGGTTTGAGCCGCGCGCAGGCCTGCATGTGCTTGAAGAGATGCTGGCGCCTTATCGGACGGCCGGGCTTTTGAAGATATGGCTGCACATGCGCCCTCTTGCCGTGGAGATGGAGGGCGACCGCATTCGCAGCGTGACACTTCAGCATACCCGTGACGGCCGGCGCAGGCAGGTGTCGGCCGAATATGTGCTGGACGCGACGGAGCTGGGGGATCTATTGCCCCTGGGCGGCATCGAGCATGTCATCGGCGCAGAGGCTCAGCGTGAAACCGGGGAACCGCTGGCGGCCGAGAAGGCCGATCCGAGGAGGCAGCAGCCTTTTACGCACCTGATTGCGCTGGATTATTTGCCGGGTGAGGAACACGTCATCGACAAGCCGGCCCATTATGAGCGGTACAGAGCCGCTTTTGAAAAGGTGACGGGCATGTGTGAATCTCTGCGCGCGGGGGAGATCATCGGTTCGGGCATGCCCAAGGGGTTATTCGCCCCCCGCGATGATCAGGCGTATGTGCCTGATCTGTGGAATTTCCGGCGCTACTTCTATCAGGGGAATTTTGATGGATCCCTGTTTGCCTCCGATATCACGGCACTGATGGTCGGCAATGAATATAAAGACGGGGTGCTCTGCGGCGTTTGTGAAGAAGAGGCGCGGCGCCATATGCAGGGGGCCAGGGAAATGACCCTCAGCCTTGTGTACTATCTGCAGACGGAAGCGCCGCGTCCGGGAGGAAGGGGATTTCCCGGCATTCATGTGCGGGAGGATGTGTTTGATACGGAGGATGGCCTTGCACAGTATCCCTACATCCGTGAATCCCGCAGAATTCGGGCAGAATACACCATTGTGGAGCAGGATTTCCTCATCCGCGAGCATCCGGATGGACCGGTGCAGTATGCGGACACGGTGGGCCTGGCGGGATATCGCATTGACATCCATGAAAAAGCGCGCGGCAGCCAGGAAAGCATCACCTCCGCGGTGCACGCCCAGCACTGGACACAGCAGATCCCTCTGGGCGCGCTGATTCCGGTGCGCGTGGAAAACCTTCTTGCCTGCGGCAAGAACATCGGCACCACCCATGTGACAAACGGCGCCTACCGGCTGCATCCCGTCGAGTGGAACATCGGCGAGGCGGCCGGATCCCTGGCGGCCTACTGCCTGAGGAAGGGAAACACGCCGCGGGGCGTGCGGAATACGCCCCGGCAGTTGGAGGATTTTCAATCCGAGCTGATTCGCAGGGGCGTCGAACTGGCATGGCCCAGGCAGACATTTGGCCAGTCCTACTTCAGCTGCATGAGGAAGGTTGCGGGATGGTACTTTGGCGAGGCGGATAAGTTGGCCTCTTCGGTGTTTATTCCCGGAGAGCAGGCGTCATCAGAGGGGAAAAATGCATGAACGGAAATACGAATTTTCGCGGAATTTTTGCGGCGCTGGTGACCGCCTATACCGCGGAGGGGAAGATTGATCTGATTCAGCTCAAACGGCTTGTGCGCATGCTGATCGGGCAGGGGATCGATGGCTTTTACGTCACGGGCAGCACGGCGGAGGTTTTTCTGATGGACGAGGCGGAGAGATTCGCCGTTCTGGACGCCGTGCTGGAGGAAAACAATGGGGAAAAGGCGGTGCTCTCTCACGTCGGGGCCATTTCGACGGATCAGGCGGTGCGCTATGCCGCGTATGCGCAGCGGGCCGGCGCGGATGCCGTTTCGGCCATCAGCCCGTTTTATTACCACTTCAGCGATGAGGAGATCATCAGCTATTACAGGGCCATCATGGAAGAGACGGCTCTGCCCATGTTCGTCTACAACTTTCCCGCATTTTCCGGCTTTTCTCTCAGCGAGGAGATTCTGGCGCGGCTGAAGGGGTGCAAAAATCTTCGCGGCGTGAAATTCACCAGCTCGGACATGTTCCTGCTTGAGCGGATCAAAACCAATAACCCGGAACTGGTTGTTTTAAACGGGTATGATGAAATGCTGACGGCCGGTTTGGCGATGGGCGCGGACGGCGGCGTCGGCAGCACATATAACTGCATGGCTCCCCTGATCCGCCGCATCTATGACTGTGCCGCCGCAGGCCGCTTTGAGGAAGCGCGCGCATGCCAGCAGCGCGCCAACGCCATCATTTCCTGCATGTGCAGGCACGGGGTATTCGCATCCGTCAAAGCGCTGCTGGAGCTTCAGGGATTGTCCTTCGGCGGATGCAGGAGGCCGTTTGCCCCGCTCACGGACGATGCCCGGCAGGAACTGTTTGCGGTATACCGCCGCTACATGGAGCAGGAATAAAGAGGGGAAAGCTTTTCTCTTCCGGATTCAGAAACGAAAAAAGGAGGCGGCCGGGCCTATCAAGGAAGCCCGGCCGCCTTTTGCGCGCCCGATTTCGTTCCTGCGCGCCAAAGAAAGGAAAAAACCAAAGGAAGCAAAAGAAGCAGAGAAGAAAGCCCCTGAGCAGATGCGCTTACCCCAGTGTATAACGGATGATCCGGCTGTCGGTCTGATACTCATCGCGCTCAAGCGCACGATGGAGCGTTTCCACCTCTCCATTTTGGTTGTCATAGGGATCGCGCCGCAGGAAACGCCGGGGCGGATCAAATTCCTGTTGGAAATCGCTGCACAGCGGCAGGCGCCACGGTTCCAGATTTCCGAAATAGAAATTCCAGCGGTCCATTGCGCCTGCGCGGTAAGCGGATCCGCCGAAGGAGCAGTCCGCATACAGCCAGCCATAGGGCTCCACATAAAAGCGGGCCCAGTCATGATTGCCCGTGCTCACCGGCGTGGTGTACAGCCCGGCCTGCCAGCGCGCGGGAATGCCGCACAGGCGGCACAGGGTGATGAATGCGATTGCCTGCACGCCGCAGTCTCCGCGAAGGCCGGTGAGAAAGTATTCCGGGATGTTGGTCACGGTCAGATAGGGCGGCATATAGCGGTAAACCGCCTGTGTGGTGATAAAATCGTATATGCGCCTCGCCCGGAGCAGAGGATTGGTCTCCCCGAGGACAATTTCCCCGGCCAGAGCGCGCAGATACGGGGTGAAAACGACGTGGGGCGGCTGCTCCTCGGTATCAAAACAGGGCTGCTGTGCACAAACGCGCGCGGGATCGGGCATGCAATACGGGGCGTCGATCTCATAGGCCAGCTCAGCGCTGACCGTCATGCCTTCGGCATAGGGCAGCTCGAAATATGCGCTGCGGTGCGGCGCATCCGGCGGCGCGATCGACCGGGCCGCATGGGAAGTGGAAAGCAGGCGTGCGCTTTTGACCTGTGCGCCCACGACGGGCAGCGGAAGATGAATGCGAAGCGTCTCGCCGGGAACAAGGCGGCTGCTTTTTACCGTCATCTCCTCATGGACTTCAAAACGGGCGCGCGCACCGCCGTTTGCCTTCATGAAGGCGATGATTTCATCCAGAGCCCTGTGGCGGGCCTGTGCGGCACGGGTCCCGGAAGGATCCACCGCACGGGCGGCATATTCAGCGCGGGTTTTGAGAAGGCTGGCCACACAGTTGTCCTTAAAACGCACTTCTCCGTTTACGTAGCGCCAGTCAAGGGTGCCGTCGTCGCGAAGGGCCTCCAGTTCCGCCTCGGTAAAATCCTTCACCTGTTCCTGAAGCATGGCGAGCAGAGCCGGACGGGTATGCGGATAGGCGGCGGGAATTTCGCGGGCGATGGATAGCTGAAAACGCAGCCGCTCACGAAGAACGGCCGGCACATGGGGGTCTTCAAGGCGCATGGCGATTACCCGCGCCATGCGCTCAAAATCACCCGCTTCAAACAGCCGCTGCACATCCGGCGGGAGCGGATAGCGCAGATAGGAAAGATCGCTGAGCATCGGAAACCTCCTGAAAAACACAGAGGCCCGGTCCATGCCGGGCCTCATCACACGGCCTGCCCGGGGGCCGGCCGCCACTTGGAAACCTTCGGGCACAACGCCTTTTTAATCATTCGGTTTCTCATTCCGGCAAGCCTGGCAACCCCGTGAAAAGCGGGGAATTATGCCAGCAGGCTGCGCACGTAGGCGATGATCGCTTCATCCTTTGCGTGCGCAAAGAACAGCTCGCTGAATTTTTCACCTGCAACGGCGCCGCGAACCAGCTGCGGATCCAGCCCCTTGAGACAGGTGATCAGATCCTTGAGCGTGTGGGCGCGCACAGCGTCCAGGATTTTCTTGTTGCGCTGCTCGGGAATGACCCGGTCAGCGGGATATCCGTTGCCGGAACCAAAGCCAAAGAGCTTTTCAAATGTGTATTCGAGGTTGAGCTCTGCGCCCCAGCCGTAACCCTTTGCAAAGGGCATGGAAACGGCGTTGCCGTCGTTGATCTGGGCAAACATGTAGCCATCGGACGGATCCACCACATGGCCGCAGATCACGCCGGGAAAGCTGTTGAGCGCCAGCATGGCCCCTTCTCCGGTGCCGCAGCCGGTCACGACATAATCCGCCGCGCCGGAATTGAGCAGGATCGCGGCGAGAATGCCGTTTTGCACATAGGTGAGGGAGGGCTCGCCCTCCGTGCCGTACATGCCATAGTTGCAAACCTCGTGCCCCATGGGAACAACCACCTTTTTAAGGGCTGCCTCAATCTGGGCATTTTTGGCGGCCTGGCTGTTTTCATTGATCAAAGCGATGCGCATAAAAAAGACCTCCTGACTTCATCGTTACAGCGGCATGTGCAGATCCGCGTACAGATACACAATACCGCCGTGTGCACGATGTGTCAAGAGGCGTTTTTCAGCATGCCGGCACCCGCGGGGCAGGGCCGGGTATTTTTGAATTCCGAAACCTTACGACAACCTTACTACTGAAGAAGCGCAGAGGGGACGCGGCGCATCAGGCGGATAAAAACCGGCCCCACAATCAGGCAGGAAATGGCCTCTCCTGCCGCCACGCTGAGCATGCACAGGGGGAGCGGGATGGCCGGAGAATAGCAGACATGCACGACCGTGCCGACGATCACCCCGTTGAACAGCACAGGCATGGCCGCAGCCGGCCAGAAAAAGGAACGCAGGCGCCGTGTGCACAGCGCGGCCAGCAGCGTGGCCAGCGAACCGAACACAATGTCAAAGATCATGCAGCCGCCCAGAATGTTGGAAAGCAGGCAGCCCACAAAGAGCGCCGGCACGGCTTCCGGCAGCAGGATGGGCAGGAGCGTCAGCGCTTCGGAAAAGCGGATCTGCACCTCGCCGTAGCTCAGCGGCGCCAGCAGGAGCGTCAGCGCGGCATACAGGGCGGCGATGACCGCGCCCCGCGCGAGCGCGCGTGTGCCGGCGCCGGGCATCTTCCGGCCGCTTGTCAGGGAAGACAGGGATGGATTTTCCATAAGGGATTCTCCTTTGTCATTTTGCTCAACCAGCAAAACGGCAGGGCGCCCCGGAAAAGGGGCAACAAAAAAACGGCGCAAGGCCGCTGTTGAAGGCATGCGGATGCATCCCTTCGGCCCATAGTTTTGTTTAAGGACTGGATGGTTTCGAACAGTCCGACAGGTTGTCGTGTGCATTATAACAAAGCATCGGGCGGAATGCAAGCCCCAAATGCACACGGGGCTTGACGGACCTGGGAGGATGGTGTAGAGTGAATGAGACGTTACGGCCGCGTGCCCTGCGCGGAATCGGCGGCAATCGGTCCGGACGGCCGGGAAGGAGAAAAAGCCCATGACGCTGCTGGAATATCGCATTTTTCACACCGTCACCGAACAGGGAAGCTTTGCGCGCGCCGCGCAGGCCCTGCACCTGACGCCCAGCGCCATCAGCCACGCCGTGAGCTCCATGGAGGAAGCCTGTGGTTTTTCGCTCTTTGTGCGGGGCAAGGGCGGCGTATCGCTTACGCGCAGCGGGGAGGCGCTCTATCCCGCCATCCGCCAGGTGCTCGCCGCAGACGACGCGCTCAGCCAGATCATCGATGAGCTCAAGGGCGTGCAGCGCGGCAAGGTGCGCATCGGCGCGTTTAACAGCGTGTGCGTGGCGTGGCTTCCGCAGATTGTGGCTGAATACCGCCAGCATTATCCGGGGGTGGAGATTGAAATCAGCCAGGGAACGTATGCGGATGTGATCAGCTGGATCAAGACCGGCGTAGTGGACATCGGCTTCCTCTCCACGGAATCCACCCGGGAGCTCACCGTGCATCCGCTCTATCGGGACCGGCTGATGTGCATCGTGCCGAAAGGATTTCAAACGCGCAATCCGGGCTTTATCACACCGCAGGAGATGAAAGACCAGACGTTTGTCGTTCAGGGGGATGCGACCGATGCGGATGTCCAGGCATTTTTGGCAAAATACCGGATCACATCCGTGCGGGCTTCCTGCCGCGTGGTGGATGATCTTTCCACCATTGCCATGGTGGAAGGGGGATTTGGCATCTGCATCATGCCCAATCTGATCCTTGAGCGGTCTCACGGCGATGTGGACGTTTACCCCATTGAACCCATGGAATGCCGCGAGTTCGGCATTGCCATGCTTAACCCGCAGATGATGCCGCCCGCCGTGCGGCAGATGGCGCTGCACATTGAAGCATTTGCAGAAAAAAAGCGGCGTGAAGCGCCGCAGACAAACGGGAACTTTGTGCCTTAGACAGATGCCCTGCGGGAGAACATCTGTCTTACCGATGGGAAGAGGGGCGCTGAAAAGGGAGGATTCCCACGCCGCGTTTTGCCCGGCGCAGGGAAAGGCTTCCCTTTACAGCGCCTGTTTTTTCGTGATATAATAAGCCATTCTTCAAAAAATGCCGGTTTTTAGATAACGCGCAAAACCGAAAAAGGAGGAACCCCATGTTTTCCACACTGGATATGCATATTCTGGAAATCCTCTGTGAGGATGCCCGCGTGACGCCGCACGAAATGGCCGTGATGACGGGCAGTGACGAAGCGACGGTCAACCGCGCTCTTGAGAGCCTTCGCGAGGCGGGCGTGCTCGTAGGCTGCCAGACCCTGATCAACTGGGAGCGCACACAGAGGGAATTTGTGCAGGCGGTCATCGAGGTGAATGTGCTGCCGCAGCGCGAAAAGGGCTTTGACGCCATTGCCCAGCGCATCATGCAGTATGACGAGGTCAAATCGCTCTATCTGATGAGCGGCGCTTATGACCTGATGGTGCTGTGCGAGGCGGCCACGCTGCGGGAACTGGCGCAGTTTGTGCACAGCCGTCTTTCCGTCATCGAGGGCGTGACCGGCACGAGCACGCATTTCATGCTCAAAACCTACAAATACGGCGGCGTCATCTTTGAGCCCGGCGCGGATGACCGGCGCGAGGCGGTGATGCCCTGATGCAGTACGAGCGCGTCATCAATCCCCGTGTGGCGAATGTGCCGCCCAGCGGCATCCGCAAGTTTTTTGACATCGTCCGGCAGATGCCGGGCGCCATCTCCCTGGGCGTGGGGGAGCCGGATTTTGTGACCCCGTGGCCCATTCGTGATGCGGCGATCCAGGCCATTGAAGAAGGGCGTACGCAGTATACCTCCAACTGGGGGCTGGAGTCTCTGCGCGAAAAGGTGGCGGCCTATCTGCGCATGCGCTACCACGCCGTATATGATCCGAAGGATGAGGTGCTCATCACCGTGGGCGCGAGCGAAGGCATTGACCTGGCGCTGCGCGCGCTGGTCTGCCCGGGGGACGAGGTGCTCGTGCCGGAACCAAGCTATGTCAGCTATGCGCCGTGCGTGACGTTTTCCGGCGGCAGGGCGGTTCCTGTCGTCACAAGGGCGGAGGATGGCTTTGCGCTCATGCCCGATATGCTTGCAAAGGCCATCACGCCCCGCACGAAAGCGCTCATCCTGCCCTATCCCAACAACCCGACGGGCGGGGTGATGACCCGTGAGCAGCTGGCGGCCATCGCGCAGGTGCTGCGCGGCACGGACGTCGTGGTTCTGTCGGATGAGATTTACTCCGAGCTCATCTATTCGGGGCATGAGCATACGGCGTTTGCCGCCATAGAGGGCATGAGAGAGCGCACGGTGACGCTCAATGGCTTTTCAAAGGCCTTTGCCATGACCGGCTGGCGTGTTGGATACTGCTGCGCGCCGCGTGAGCTGCTGGCGCCGATGTTTAAAATCCATCAGTACACCATGCTTTGCGCATCCATTCAGGGGCAGATTGCCGCGGACCGCGCGCTCGGACGCGCGTTTGAAACGAATTTTGAGGATGTACGCGCGATGGTGCGCTCCTACGACCGGCGGCGCAGGCTGATGGTGGAGGAGATGAATGCCATGGGGCTTCCCTGCCTGGAGCCCAGGGGAGCGTTTTATGTCTTCCCTTCCATTCGCGGCACAGGGCTGACGAGTGAGGATTTCTGCACGAGGCTGCTCAGGCAGCAGCATGTTGCCTGCGTGCCCGGCACGGCATTCGGCGCATCCGGCGAGGGGCACATTCGCTGCTCGTATGCCACCAGCATGGAGAGCCTGAGGGAGGCGCTCAAACGCATTCGGGCGTTTTTAAACACCCTTTGAACCCTGTGAGAGGATTGTGGCGCAATTGTGAATTGTGCATGAAGTATGAAGCACAATTTGACGAAAAGATTGCGTTTTTCCGGCGCGGCGCGTATAATGAAAACCGTGGTTCATAGGCCGCAACAAGATGGAGGGATTATAACCGTATGAAGAAGACATTTCTGGCCCTGCTGCTTGTGCTTGCGCTGTTTGCGATGAGCGCATGCAGCACACAGGACCCAACGACTGCGGCGACGGATGCACCGGCCGCCACCGAAGAGCCGACTCAGGAGCCGACGGCTGAGCCCACCGAGGAACCCACGGAAGAACCGACGGCTGAGCCCACGGAAGAGCCGACGGCTGAGCCTACTGAGGAACCCACGGAAGAGCCGACGGCCGAGCCCACGGAAGAACCGACGATAGAGCCGACGGCTGAGCCCACCGAGGAACCGGCTGAAGAGCCTGCACAGGCGCGCAGCATCATCGGCGGAGCAGACGGCCCCACGTCCATCCTTGTGACGGACGATGCGGCTGAAACGCAGGGCACGCTTGACGCAGAGGCCACCGAGGGAGAGGCCACCGAAGGAGAGGCGACCGAGGGCGAGGCATCGCTGCTGGAGGATGTGGTGCTCGCCACGGCTTATGACGGAGCCGTAACGGTGATGCGCTCTGAGGTGCAGGAAGAGTTTGACCAGATGCTCGAACTGTACATCTCTTACTATGCTCAGTATGGTTATGAGATGGACGAGTATGATACGGATTTCCAGGCTTCCGTTGCCCAGGAGACGGTGCAGATGCGCTTGAGCCAGGGGATTGTGGAGCACTTTGCCTATCAAAACGGCTATGAGCTGACGCCGGAAAAGGAAGAAGAGCTGCGCGCGCAGGTCACGGCCACGCTTGACAGCATGCGCGAATACTATGAGAGCTATCTCTCCTATTACGGCTATGAGGGCGAAGAGCTGCAAAAGATCATCAGCGATGAGCTGGAGGCGAGCGGATACACCGAGGAATCCCTCTATGACAGCGCGAAGCTGACCGACCTGCTTGACTTCATTTATGAGATGGCGACCGAGGATGTGAGCGTCACCGAAGAGGAAGTCCGGGCGTCCTTTGATGCCAAGGTGGCCGCGCAGCAGGAATCCTATGCCGACATGGACACCTTTATCAACGACTATGTGGCCGGAGAGGATATCCTTTACACCCCGGAGAATGTGCGCCTGATGCAGAGCATCTACATTGCCCTGGAGGAAGAGACGGCGACGCCGGATGAGGCGACACCGGAAGAGGCCGAGCCCGAGGAAGCAGCCGGGACACAGGCACCTGCTGAGGATGCGGATCCCGCGCAGCTGACCGGATATGCCAAGGCAAACGCCGTTCTGACCGCAATCCGGGATGGGCAGGACTTTGAAGAGGCGATGGCCGCCTACAACGAGGATGGAGCCACGCAGGAGCAGATGCTGCTGGGTTACCCTGTCGCGGAGGCGAGCACGCTGTACAGCGAGGAATTTAAAGACGGCGCCATGGCCCTTGAGGAGATTGGCGATGTTTCCGACGTGATCACGACCGAGTACGGCTATTTCATCCTCCGTTATGCGCAGGATCTCACGCCCGGCGTGGTGGACTTTGAGGCGCGCAAGGATGCGGAGACCGAGGAAGCGCTGCTTAACAAGCAGAATGACGCCTATTCGGCGTTCATCGACAGCATTCTGGAGGAGTCTGCCTTTGAAATCGGGGATCTGAGCAGCCTGTATCATGTCTATGTAGCGGAAGTGATCGAGCCGACGATCGCCTATGCGACGGTTGAGGAAGAGACGCCGCTCACCGATATGCCGGGCGGCGATACGGTGGCCACGCTGAGCGCGGGCGCGTCTTTGGACGTGCTGGGCCACATTGGGATCGACGGGGAGAACTATGCTTTCGTCGCGGTGCCGGGCACGCAGGTCAAAGGCTATCTCAACGAGACGATGATGACGGATATGGACGAGGAAAGCGCCCTGGCCGTTGAAAACACCGAACTGGTCACGATGGCGGAGCCGCTTGATAAGCTGCCCACATTTACCATTGTCATGAACGACGGTTCTCTGATTTATGGCGAGCTGTATCCGGATGTAGCGCCCGAGTCTGTGGGCAACTTTGTGACGCTGGCCAATGAGGGCTTCTACGATGGATTGACGTTCCACCGCGTTGTGCCGGGCTTTGTGATCCAGGGCGGTGATCCCAACGGAGACGGCACCGGCGGCCCCGGCTATGCCATCCGCGGTGAATTTGCCAACAACGGCATTACGAACGATCTGTCCCACACGCGCGGCGTGCTTTCCATGGCGCGCTCCAGCGCGATGGATTCGGCGGGCAGCCAGTTCTTCATCATGCACGCGGATAACGATTATCTGGATGGCGACTACGCCGGCTTCGGCATGGTAATCGGCGGCATTGAGACCGTTGACCTGATTGCTTCCGTGCCGACCAACAGCAACAGCAAGCCGCTGACCGATCAGGTCATGCGCGCGGTCTATGTGGAGACATACGGCCAGACCTACACGTTTACCAAGCTGGAAGACTGATTGGATCCCGGCGCGGGAAACAAACGGCAAAAGAATCGGACACGGGCATGCGCTCCGTGTCCGATTTTTATGCTTAACCCGACGAAAGATCGTAAATCTCGCGGCTTTGCGCCCGAGACCGAAGCTGCGCAAAAGGATTTACAGGACAAAAAGATAGAAGAAACAGAAGACACAAAAATGGAAGAAAGAATATGGAGGAAAGAATCCGGATCATCAGGAACGGCGGATAAACTCAATAAAACGCTCCGCAGCCGGGGCAAAGGGCTGGTGGCGCTTCCAAGCCAGCACGCTGGTGGCCCGGAGAGAAGGGGACAGCGGACGAAAGACAATCTGACTTTTATCCCAGAAGGAGACAGAGCCGCGGATGACCAGCGAATAGCCCAGTCCCTTTTGCACCATGAAGGCGCTGTTGGTGCTCAGGTTGCTGGTGAAGAGCACATGTAGCCGGTCATAGGCCGGACCAAACCATCCGGCTAACTCGTTCTGCACGCTGCCGCGCCGGGGCAGAATCAGCGGCAGGGGCGCAAGGTCATCGGCCGTGACGGATTCATGAACGGCCAGCGGATCCTCCGGACGCATGAGCACGCCCCATTCCTCGCGCATGTCCATGCGGATATAGCCATATTTATCCATATCCACCGGCTCCAGAAGCAGGCCGATATCAATCAGCCCTTTGTCCATCTGTTCTCTCACCAGGTCGGCGTTGGCGGTAAAAAGATCAAAACGAACCCGCGGATACTGGGCGTGAAAGGCCTGGCAGATCCCGGCAAGCCGCTCGACAGCCCCGATTTCCCCGCAGCCGATGCTGATACGGCCCTCCACACATCCCTCCTGGGAGGTCAGCTCTTTTTCCGTTTTATCCGCGAGCAGGGTGAGTTCTTCCGCCCGCCTGCGCAGGAGGATCCCCTCGTTTGTCAGGGTGATTCGCCGTGCACCGCGTTCAAACAGTTTGACTCCGAGCTCCTCTTCCAATTGAGAAAGCTGTCTTGAAAGCGTGGGCTGTGTGATGTGCAGAATCTCCGCTGCGCGCGTGATGCTCTCTTCCCGGGCCACCATCAGAAAATAACGAAGGACACGCAGCTCCAAATCGCTTTTCCCCCTTTTTTGATTTTCACATGCATTATAACAAAAGGATGGATTCTTTTCAATGCGCGGAAAACTGCGCGATGAACGCGGGAACAGGAGTGTGGAGGCCGGCAGCGGGACGGCGGATGCATGCGGCCGCATGCCGGTTTTCAGACAGAAGGATTTCAAGGAAAAAACACTCAAATTATTGGCAGATTTTTGACAGCCGCCGGGAGGAAAAAGGCTTGACTTTAACGGGCGATGGGGTTATAACATAATATCGGACACAGGAGGCATCCATCGCCCCATTGCCGGTCGGATGTGCCAGACGGCGGTGGAGGAAAGGAGAATGATCATGTGGGGAGTGATGATTGGCATTGTATTTGGCAGTGTGCAGCTGTATTTGCTCTCTCTCGCTGTAAGATCCCTGAGCGCGTCGGGAATCAAAATCTGGCCGCTGGTGGTGCAGTTTTTTTGTCCCCTTGTCGGGCTCGGCCTATGCGCGCTTGTGGTATCCGGGCAGCTGGTTTCCTGCGCCGTTGCCATGTCAGCGGTTTTGATTGGCGGCGCGGTCATCAGTTTTGTGAAAAAACGCAGGATAAAGGAGGATTAAGTGCGTTGCTTGGGATCATCATGAACTATGGCCTTTGGGCAGTGGGCATTGTGCTGACCGTAGCAGGATGGCTCTTTCGCAGAGGCCTGTCCCGCAGGACGGACGCGGAGCCCAAAGACCTGAAAAAGAAGAAGATCGGGGCAAACATCCTGCTGATTGTAGGCCTGTGGTGCCTGACGGAGCGGATTCTGCAGCTCCTGTTTGGCACCAAGGAGGCAGAGGCGTTTTCCGTCAGCATCTGGGCGCCAAGGATGCAGATCGGCGGGATCACAATCAGCTCAACGGTGGTGGTCACATGGGCGGTTATGGCAGTGGTCTTTGTGCTGGCGCTGCTCATTCGCATTTTTGTGATTCCCCGCATGACGGATGAGCCCCATGGCATCCAGAATGTGCTGGAAATCTGTGTGGAGTTTGCCTGCAAATACACCCATTCAAGCGTGGGGGATTTGGGAACCGGACTTCCGGCCTATATCTTCACGATTGCGCTGTTTATGGTGGGGTGTGCGGCGGTGGAGCTGCTGGGCATCCGGGCGCCCACGTCGGATATTACCATGACATTTGCCATGGCGCTGATCACATTTTTCCTGATCAATTATTACGGAATCAAAAAGAAGGGCGTGCTGGGCCGGATCAAAACCCTTGCCGAGCCTACGCCGGTGGTGTTTCCCATTGAGGTGGTTTCCCAGCTGGCGGTTCCGGTCTCACTGGCCTGCCGTCTGTTCGGCAATATGCTGGGCGGCATGATCGTGATGGATCTGCTTTATTCCGCCATGAGCAATGCGGCCATCGGCTTCCCCAGCGTGCTGGGCCTTTACTTCAATGTATTCCATCCGCTGATTCAGACCTATATCTTCATCACCTTGACGCTCACATTTATCCGGGAGGCTGCGGACTGAACCGCCTTCCCCTCTGAGAAAAACCGGGAACCCTGTTTCAGAGGCATGATACAACGATAAAACCATTAAAAAAACCATAAAAAACCGTCATGAAATAATTTGGGAGGACATACCGCTATGAATACTGGTATCATCGCTATTGCTGTTGCCCTGGCTCTTCTGCCCTGTTCCCTCGCCGGCCTGGCCATGGGCCTTGCCACCGGCAAGGCGGCCGACGCGACCGCCCGTCAGCCGGAGGCGTCCGGCAAAATCAGCTCAACCCTGCTGCTGGGCCTGGCGCTGACGGAGTCCTGCGCCATCTATGGATTTGTTACCGCCCTGATCATTGCATTCACATTAGCGTAAGGAGCAAACCGTTATGGAACTGTACCCCATTGATATCGCCATTCATGTGGTCAATATCATCATTCTTTATGTCATCCTGCGTGCGCTGCTCTGGAAGCCGGTGAAGGCGTTTATGGCGGATCGGGAGGCGCGCATCAAGGATCAGATGGATCAGGCCGCCAGGCTTCAGCAGGAGGCCGGGCAGAGCAAGACGGAATATGACCGCCGCCTTTCCGAGGCTGCTCAGGCATGTGAGCAGCTGATGGCAGAGGGAAGAAAGCAGGCCATGGCTTCCAGCCAGAAGTTTATTGACGAGGCGAAGGAAGAGGCCCGGCAGATTGTGGCACAGGCCCGCACCGAGGCGGAGGATGAGAAGCAGCGCGCACTCGACGGCGCGCGCAGCGAGCTGTCCGAGCTGGCGGTGGATATGGCCGGACGCGTGCTGCGCTTTGATGAGAGCATTCATCACAACATCCTGACGGGCGCTGTGGAAAAGAAAGGCGTGCGCAAGGGTATCCTCAAGACGGCAAAGCCCTGCAAAGCCGATGAGGTGAAGACCATGACCGCTCAGCTGGAGAATCTGCTGGGCTGCCACCTGGAGCTTGAGACGGCGGTGGATCCGCAGCTGATCGGAGGCTTTGCCGCCTATGTGGATGGCAAGGTCTATGATTTCAGCTACGCCGCGCAGCTCAGCGCCATAAGACAGAAGCTGGCCTGATGGAGGCTTGATGATGACACTGAATTTTGATCAGAGCTCCCTGGGCGCGTTCCTCAAGGAAAAGCTGAGCCATTATGAGCCTCAGATGGTCAGCTATGACTATGGAACCGTGATAGGCTGCGCAGACGATATCGTGCGGATTTCGGGCCTGTCCAGGGCCAAATATGGAGAGCTGCTCGAATTTGAAAACGATATATACGGCATCGCGCTGGATATGAGCTTGGATGGCGTGAGCGCGGCCCTTCTGAGCCGCGGCGCAAGCGTCAGCCCGGGCAGCATGGCAAGGGGCACGGGCCGCGTGGCGGATGTCTGCGTAGGGCGCGAGCTGCTGGGCCGTGTGATCGACCCGATTGGAAGGCCGCTTGACGGCGGCGAGCTGGAGGCCCGTGAATACCGGGCCGTGGAATCCCCGGCCCCCGCGATCATGGACAGGGCGCCCGTTGATACGCCGCTTGAAACCGGCATCCTGGCGGTGGACAGCATGATCCCCATCGGCAGGGGCCAGCGTGAGCTGATCATTGGCGACAGGCAGACGGGAAAAACCTCGATTGCCCTTTCCGCCATCATGAATCAGAAGGACTCCGGCGTGATCTGCGTCTACTGCGCAGTGGGGCAGAAGGCGTCGAGCGTGGCCTCTCTGGTTCACACGCTGTGGGAGAGCGGAACCATGGATCACTGCATTGTGGTGGCTTCCACCGCGGCGGACAGCGCCGCCATGCAGTATCTGGCGCCCTATGCCGCCTGCGCTGTGGCCGAGTATTTCATGCTCAACGGCCAGGATGCGCTCGTGGTATACGACGATCTGTCCAAGCACGCGGTGGCCTACCGGGCCATGTCGCTGCTGCTGCGCCGCCCTTCCGGCCGCGAGGCGTATCCGGGCGACGTGTTCTATCTGCATTCCCGCCTGCTGGAGCGCGCGGCGCGCCTTTCTGCGGAGCGGGGTGGCGGCTCGATGACCGCGCTGCCGATCATCGAGACCATGGCGGGAGATATTTCCGCGTATATTCCGACCAATGTGATCTCCATCAC
>DVMG01000169.1 GCA_018715105.1 Candidatus Ventricola intestinavium | reverse complement strand
GGGAAGGAAACAGCGATCCCATCCCGGCCACGAAGCTCCAGGCGGATTATATCCGTTCGATTCTCAATCGCCTTGAACAGAAGGCTTGAAAGGAAGGACAAAGATGAGTGCCAGGATGCTGCTGCCGATGCGCAGGATCGGTGACTGCGTGTTTCTCTCCGGCCATGGATGCGAAGGAGAGGACGGAAAGCCGATTGTCGTTGGCCATGTGGGAGATAGCGTGACGCTGGAGGAAGGGCAGAGGGCCGCGCGCCGCTGCGCACAGCGGATGCTGGAGGCCCTTGAATGTGAATTTGGAACGCTCGATGCCATCGAATGTGTGGTCAAGGTGCTGGGGTTTGTGAACAGTGCAGAGGGATTTGACCAGCAGCCCCTTGTCATGAATGGCTTTTCCGAAGTGCTTGTAGAGCGGCTGGGAGAGCGGGGAATGCATGCACGCACGGCGATTGGGGTCAATATGCTGCCCAATAACCAGGCGGTTGAGGTGGAGATGATCGTCAAACTTCGAAGCGAGAAATAAACGGCAGGATGCCGGCTGCATCCCCGGCAAAGGGCTGTAAATCCCGCTGTTTTGTGCCCGAGGCCGATGTTTGGCAAGCGGATTATAACAAAAGCCCCTTTAAAAAGGGGCTTTGATCAGCGGGCTGCCCGCCGTGTTTTTTGACAGGAAGGCAGAACATGGAAAAGGGACTCATCGTGTGGAGTTGCGGATAACCAGTTCGTGCGGCAGGAAGATTTCCACCGGTTCACGCCGGCCGCTGATGCGCTCTAAAAAGAGCTCGACCGCGGTGGCTCCCAGCCTTCGCAGCGGCTGAGCAACCGTGGAGAGGGAGGGCTGGAGCATTTTGGCGATGTTGATATTGTCAAAACCCATGACAGATACATCCTCCGGGACGCGCATGGAAGCGCGGATGGCGGCGCTGATGCATCCGGCGGCGACGCTGTCGCAGATACAGAGGATGGCGGTAGGCGGCTCGTCAAGATGGAGCAGCACCTGCGCATGCTCATATCCGCTTTCAAACGAGTAGGTTCCTTGGCGGAGGTATTCGGGGCGGAAAGGAAGCCCGTTATCTTCAAGCGCCTGACGATAGGCCTTTTCGCGCAGGCGTGTGGAGATGTAAGCGTTGGTGGAGCTGATCATGCCGATGCGCGTATGGCCGGTTCGGACAAAATAGCTTGCGGCCTGATAGGTGGCCGTGTAATTGTCGATGGACACATGGCTCAGCCCGGCGTTTTCATAATATTCGCAGCATTGGATGACGGGAAAGCGCTCGTTCAGCGCGGCCATTTCCCGGGACGGCAGGGTGGGCGTCATGCAGATGACGCCGTCGGCCAGCCGCTGATCGAGCATTCGCGTGAGCTCCCGCTCGTGGACGGGATTGCGGTTTGTAGCGGTGATGAGCGGGTTGTATCCCGCCTGCCGGGCGCGGATATCGATGCCGGCAAGAATTCCGCCGTAAAAGGTGCCGATGTCCGGAAGCATGACCAGAATCACGCGGGATTCCTTGCGGCGCAGATTCCGGCTGCCCATGTTGGGCGTATAATCCAGCTTGGCGATGGCCGCTTTGACGCGGCGGCAGGTTTCTTCGGAAACACTGCGGCTGTTGTTGAGCACGCGGGATACGGTGGCGGTTGATACGCCGGCCTCCTGGGCAACATCAATGATGGTGGGCACTGCGGCGTTCCTCCCTCTCAAACTGCACGGATGATCCTAGAGCAAGTATAGCGTAAAAACGGGAATTTTTCAAGGAAATCCAAGGGCGTTTCAGCGCCGGAAAGGAAGAGATTCATGAGCAGCCCGATTCAGGATCCCAAGATCATTCAGATTGGCTTTATCGTGCGGGATTTGGAGGCGACAAAGCAGCAGGTGGCGCGTTTTCTGGATGTGCCGGTACCGCCTACGGTCTCCAGCGGAGAATACGAGGTTACGCAAACCGTCTACCGCGGAGAACCGGCGCCGCTTGCGCAGTGCCACATGGCATTTTTTGACTTTGGGGGCCTGCAGGTCGAGTTTATTGAGCCCAACGAGGCGCCCTCCGTCTGGAGAGATCACCTCAGGCGTCATGGGGAAGGCGTGCATCATATCGCTTTCGGCGTGAAAGGCATAAATAAAGCCATTGAGCGCTGTGAGCAGTGGGGGATGACGCTGGAACAGAAGGGCGAATACCGCCGCGGAAACGGCCGCTACGCGTATTTGAACGCCCTTGAGGATCTCAAGATTTTTGTGGAATTGCTGGAAAGCGACGAGTGAGGATGAACCGATGAATCCATGCAGATTTCCGGAAAACTTTGTGTGGGGCGCTGCTACGGCCTCCTATCAGATTGAGGGAGCGGCCCGTCAGGATGGCCGGGGAGAGTCGATCTGGGATCGCTTCTGCTCCATTCCCGGCAATGTAAAAGGACAGGATACCGGCGACGTCGCCTGCGATCATTATCATCGTTACAAGGAAGACGTGGCGCTCATGAAATCCCTGGGGCTCAAGGCATACCGCATGTCCATATCATGGCCGCGTGTGCTGCCCGGAGGGAAGGGCGAGGTCAACGAAAAGGGGATGGCGTTTTATTCCAGCCTGCTGGATGAGCTGCTGGATGCGGGCATTGAACCCTATGTCACGCTCTATCACTGGGATTTGCCCCAGGCCCTTCAGGAGATAGGCGGCTGGACAAATCCGGATATGCCAAGGTATTTCAGCGATTATGCCAGGCTCCTGTTTGAGCGCTTTGGCAGTCGGGTAAAACACTGGATGACGCTGAATGAGCCGTATTGCGCCGCTTTTCTCGGCCATTATGAAGGAAGGATGGCGCCGGGAATCCGTGATTTCTCGGCAGCGGTTTTGGCCGCTTATCACATGTATCGGGGACATGGAATGGCAGTGCGCTGTTTTCGGGAAGGCGGCTTTCCAGGCGAGATCGGCATCGCGCTCAATCTGATGGGGCGCCTGCCGCTGACGGACAGCGAGGAAGACCGGCTGGCCGCGCAGCGGGCGGACGGCTATCTGAACCGCTGGTTCATCGAGCCAATCATGAGGGGATGCTATCCGCAGGACATGATCGAGCTGTATCGCTCAAAGGGAATTGTGCTGCCGGAATTCAAGGCAGAGGACAGGGCCCTGATCAGCCAGAAGCTCGATTTCATAGGGCTCAATTACTACAATGATTTTTATGTGCGCGCGGACGAGCAGCGCTGGCCGCTGGGCTTCACCATCGAAAATCCGAAAAACGTGCCCGTGACGGATCGGGAATGGCCGATCACCGAAGATGGCTTTACCCGCATGCTGCTGCGTTTGACGCGGGAATACGGCGTCCCCAAAATCCTTGTGACAGAGAACGGCGCTTCCTATCCGGATGTGGTCGATCTGAACGGCATGGTGGAAGACGGCGCACGCTGTGACTTTCTGCGGAGGCATATCCTGGCCATGCACCGCGCCATGGAACAGGGGGCGCCGGTTGCCGGCTATTTCCTCTGGTCTTTGCTGGATAACTTTGAGTGGGGATGCGGCTACGCAAGCCGGTTTGGCATCATCCATGTGGATTACGCCACTCAGCAGCGCACAATCAAGAAGAGCGGCCATTGGTATGCATCCGTGATTGCTTCCAATGCTGTGGAATAATGCGATGTCCGCAGGGCGAAGGGCGCATCTCCCTTTGCCCTTTGGAGCGGACGCAGAAAGAAGGGGACAGGAGCATGGCAACGAATATCCGGCCCGTGCGGGTTGCTGTGGTGGGCTGCGGCTCGATCAGCGGCATTTATTTGGAAAACATTACCCGGCGTTTTCAGATTCTGGAATTGGCGGCCTGCTGCGATCTCAATCCCACGCTGGCCGGCCGGGTTTCTCAAAAGTATGGTGTGCCGGCCAGGACTCTTGAGCAGATTCTGGCGGATGACAGCATCGAAATCGTCGTGAACCTGACTCCTCCCGCCGCCCATTTCCGTGTCATCAAAGCGGCGCTTGAGCACGGCAAACATGTCTATACGGAAAAGGTGTTGGCGGTCAGCCGGGAAGAGGCGGCGGAGCTGATCCGCCTTTCGGACGAACGGGGGCTTCAGCTGTGCGCAGCGCCGGACACATTTCTCGGCGCCGCGGCACAGACGGCCCGCTTTGCGGTGGAAAGCGGCCTGATTGGGGAAGTGACCTCCTGCGTGGCCACCCTTCAGCGCGACGCCGGGCTGCTGGCGGAGCGGTTTCCCTTTACGATTGAGGAAGGCGGAGGCATTGGCCTTGACGTGGGTATCTATTATGTGACGGCTCTGCTGAGCATCCTCGGCCCCGCCGCGATGGTTTGCGGCATGTCGGGCACCTATAAGCCCGACCGTGTGTATACGTTTCCTTCCCGCGGCCGTCTTGGGCAGCCGTATACGATTCATTCGGAGACGCTGCTGGCGGCAACAGTGCGGTTTAAAAGCGGGGTGGTGGGCAGCCTACATTTTAATTCCGCGAGCATTCGCTGCGAAAAGCCGCAGGTTGCCCTTTATGGCACACAGGGAATCCTTTTCCTGCCGAATCCGAATTTTTTCGGAGGCGAGGTTCGCATCCTTGCCAAAGGGCAGGAGGAGCCTTATGTTCTGCCGCCTACGCATGCGTATGAGGAGGATGACCGCGGTTTGGGGCTGGCGGATATGGCCTGGGCCCTGCGCATCGGGCGTTCACCGCGTGCAGACAAAAAGATGGCCTATCATGCCCTGGAACTGCTTACAGGGGCCATGGAGAGCGGCCAAACGGGCCGGTTTTATGCCATGCAGTCCACGTTTCGTAAACCGGCGCCGCTGCCGCGCGGGTATATGGGCGAAAAATATGGACAGTCCGAGCCGGAAGCCGTGCTGGCTTTTGAGGAATGATTCAAAAGCAGGCTGAATGTTGCCGGACGGGCAGGATTTTCCCGCACATAGAAAACGGATCTTTCAATATTCTACGGCTCTACTTCGGGCTTGAAAGAAGTAGAGCCGTTTTTTATGCGCCTGGATGCGGCGCGGCCCAGGGGCCCTC
>DVMG01000168.1 GCA_018715105.1 Candidatus Ventricola intestinavium | reverse complement strand
GCCCTTTAGCCACAGCTCAATCATATCCTTCCACGCCGAAGAATCCGTGAAAGTGATCTTCGCAGCAGGCAGTGGATCGCCCGTGGCGGATTGGGGCACAAGCAGCACCGCCTCCGCCCATGCCGCGGGCACAGCCGCCATGCACAGCAGGAGCAGGCACAGCCCCAGCATCCTTTTTCCTTTTAACCGGTTGACATTCATAACGTTCCCTCCGTGATGCATTCTTCCCGGAATATCTGACCCCATCTTATCATGTTTTATGGTTTTATGCAACCGCGGGGTCTCCTATGCGTCTTATGCATACATAACGAACAGGAGCATCCGTTTCTTCCCGCCTCTGGAAATATTTTATTGATTTTCCAGCGCCAAGAATGTATGATAAAAAAGGAAAAACGAAAGGGCAGGGCGTTTTTTCCAGATATTGGAATTTTCGATCATCCCTGACCATTTATGTGATCAACCGGCGCGCCCCTGCGCCGGGCTTTCGGAGGCATCCTCATGGCTCATCCGGAGTCTTTCCGCCCGATCGGGCCCACGACCTTTCTTTCCCCCATCCCAGCCGTCATGCTGTCCTGCCGGGGCACGCAGGAGGGCTTTACGCGGGATAATCTCATCACGGTAGCCTGGGCCGGTGTCGTCAACAGTGCGCCGCCGATGATCAGCGTGTCCATCCGGCCGCAGCGTCACTCCCACGCGCAGATCACGCAGTCCGGCGCGTTCTGCCTGAATCTGATCGACCGTGCGCTTTGCCGTGCCGCGGATTTCTGCGGCGTCAAAAGCGGGCGGGATGTGGACAAATTTGCCGCCATGGGCCTGCATGCCCGCCAAATCGGGGGCTTTCCCGCCCCGGCGCTGGAGGAAGCCCCGGCGTTTTTGTGCTGCCGTGTCCGCCAGCGCCTCCCGCTGGGCTCACACGACCTGTTTTTGTGCGAAGTGGAGCAGGTCTACGTGCGAAGCAGCCTGTTTGACCCGGATGGCAGCCTGCATCTGGCGCGGGCCAACCTGGTCGCCTATGCGCACGGGGAATACTTTCCCCTGCAGGGCAGGCCGGAGGGATTCTTTGGCTATTCTCTGGCGCGGGAAGAAGTGCTCCGGCGCCGCCTGATCGATCCCTACCGGGAGAAGGCCGAAAACCGGCCCGCCCGCGGCAGGAAACGCGCGCGCCGGTAACGCCTCTGCCGCCGGATGCAGGCACCTTTCCCTGGACGCCGTGTTTCATTCATGACGGGAGAAACCTCTCTGATAAGGAAAAACCTCTCTGATCCGGTGCGGATACCGGCCTTCGGGCTCTGGACCGGCTATAAAATCTATACATAGAAAGCAGGAAAAAACGGCCATGAAGACAAAAGCCCTCCACGCGGCGCTGGCGGTTCTGCTCACCGTGCTTTTATGTGCGGCGGCGAATGTAGCCGCGTTTTTCATCGATACCGGCACCATGCGCCAAAATGCCGCGCAGGGGGTGGCCATGCTGGGCGAGCAGGGCGGCACACCCCAGCTGATTGGCGGCTTCAAGTCGGCGCAGCTTGACAACTATACCTCCGTGCTCATTCTCAAGACGGCGGCCTATACCGGCGAGGAGGGGCTGCTTCAAAAGGCATTTGGCGGCACGCGCACCGACTTGCCCACGGCGCAGGGCCAAAGCACCTGGGAGGCCTACTGCACCTATGCGGACGGCAGCCTCTCCCCCACGGGCGGGCTGACATACAGCCGCTATTGGCATGGCTACACCCTGCCGCTGCGGCTGCTGCTCTGCGTGATGAACGTTTCCAACATTCAGATGTTCCTGTCGGCCCTGCAGCTGGGGCTTTTTGCCCTGGTCCTGCTGCTGATGGCGCGCCGGGGCCTTGCCTCGCTTCTGCCCGGCATGCTGGCCGCCTATTTTGTCATGATGCCGGCGGCGATGGGCGTGTGCATCCAGTATGCGCCCGCATCGCTGCTGATGCTCACCGCCTGCGCGCTGCTGCTCGCCTGGGAGGAGCGCATCGGCCTCGCCGTGGGCATGCCCGCCTTTTTCGCCCTGACCGGCATCCTCACCAATTATCTGGATCTGCTGACATTCCCCGTGGCTGTGCTCGGTTTTCCGCTGACGCTGCTGCTGGCCCTGCGTCTGCGCGCGGGCGCGCCCGGCGGCCGCCTCGCGGGCGAGGCGCTGCTCTGCTGCGCCGCCTGGGCGGCAGGCTATGGCGGAATGTGGGCGCTCAAGTGGGGCATCAACGCGCTCGTATTCAGCCCCGATCTGCTCGCCGGCGTGCGCGATCAGATCTCCCTGCGCCTGTCTTCTTCCTCCGGCGGGGAATCGTTTTCGCGCGTCAGCGTGCTCATGCAGAATCTCGACGTCGTGCTTGCCAAATCCTCCTACCGGCTGATTTTGGCCGCCGCGGGAGGCGTTTCCCTGCTGTGCGGTGTGCGTGCTGCGCGGCGCATGGGCATGCGCGTGGATGTGCGGGCTCTGCTGCTGCTCATCCCCATGGCCGTGCCGTTCGTCTGGACGCTTCTGCTGGCCAACCATTCCTTTGACCACACCTATTACACCTACCGCAATCTCTGCTGTGCGGTGTTTGCCGCGTGCACGCTGGCTGCGCTGTGGCCCGGCTTTTCCGCACAGGAGCCGCAGGCACGGTCAGGCGGTTAAAGCGCCCCGCGCGTTTCTTCTTCCCTGTGCAAAAAGAAAGAGGCGGTTTTTCCCCAGGTGAGAGGAAAAACCGCTTCTCTTTGCTGACATATGCATCGCCTTCATCCGTGCCAGGCGTTGCTTCTCTAAAAAGTATGGGAACCTTTTCTCCCCTCCGGGGAGAGAAAAGCGTTTTGTCAACGGTCTGAGGCGGTTTTCCCCAGGCAAGGGGGAAAACCGCTTCTCTTTGCTGACATATGCGTCGCTTTCAGATCCGGGCTGCCACCAGATCGCCCATCTGCGTGCAGCCGACCTTCTTCATGCCCGGCGAGAGGATATCCGCGGTGCGGTATCCTTCATCCAGCACGCGTTCAACGGCGCGCTCCAGCGCCGCGGCCTCTTTTTCCAGCCCCAGGCTGTGGCGCAGCAGCAGCGCGCCGGAGAGGATGGTTCCCAACGGGTTGGCGATGTCCCGTCCCGCAATATCGGGCGCGGATCCATGAATCGGCTCATACAGGCCGCGCGTACCGCTGCCCAGGCTGGCGGAAGGCATCATGCCCAGGCTGCCGGCAATGGCCGCGCTCTCGTCGGAGAGGATGTCGCCAAAAAGATTGCCGGTGATCATCACGTCAAACTGAGCGGGATGGAGGATGAGCTGCATGGCCGCGTTGTCCACATACATGTAGGTCACTTCCACGTCCGGGTATTCGCCGGAAAGCCGCTCAACCGTCTCCCGCCAGAGGCGGGAGCATTCCAGCACGTTGGCCTTATCCACCGAGCAGAGCCTGCCCCGGCGCTTCCCGGCCATCTCAAAGCCCTTGCGCGCAAGGCGCTCCACCTCCATGGCGGAGTACGCCATCTCATCCGTGGCGCTGCGCCCATCCTCCGCGCGCCAGCGGCGGCCGAAGTAGATATCGCCCGTCAGCTCGCGCAGGATCAGGATGTCAATGGGCTCTTTGAGAAGCTCCGGCCGAAGCGGGCAGGCGGAGGACAGCTGCGGGTGAATGGTGCACGGCCGCAGGTTGGCAAAAACCCCCATGCCCTTGCGCAGCGCAAGCAGCCCTTTTTCCGGCCTGCGTGCGGCTTCCACACCGTCCCACTTGGGGCCGCCCACGCTTCCCATGAGCACCGCGTCCGCCTCGTTGCAGGCCGCAAGCGTCTCCTCCGTCAGCGGCACGCCGTATGCATCGATGGACGCTCCGCCGAGCCTGCGCTCATCAAAGAGAAATTCATGGCCATACTTTGCCGCGACGGCCTCAAGCGCCTTCACCGCCTGGGCGGTGATCTCCGGCCCGATGTAATCGCCCGGCAGCGTGACAATCCGCGCCTTCATGCCTGTCCCTCCATTTTCCTGCGCACGTAGGAAGCAATCCCTCCGCAGGCGATGATCTCCTGAATAAACGGCGGGAACGGCGCGGCGGTGAACCGCTCGCCTGTGGTCACATTGGCGATGGCTCCTGTGTCAAGATCCACCGCCACCTCGTCTCCCTCCTGGATGGAGGCGGCCGCAGCCGGGCACTCGATAATCGGCAGGCCGATGTCAATCGCATTGCGGTAGAAGATGCGGGCAAAGCTGTCGGCAATCACCAGCTGAATGCCGCTTTCCTTGATGGCGATGGGCGCATGCTCGCGCGAGGAGCCGCAGCCGAAGTTGCGGCCCGCGACGATGATGCGGCTCTTTGCGCTCTTCTGCTTAAAGTCCGCATCCAGATCCTCCATGCAGTGAGAGGCCAGTTCGGCCGGATCGGTCGTGTTGAGATAGCGGGCGGGAATGATCACATCCGTATCGACGTGATCGCCGTATTTGATCACGGTAGACTGCACATTCATCCTCAGAGCACCTCCTCAGGCGTGGCAACGCGGCCCATCACGGCGGAAGCCGCCGCAACAGCCGGCCCGGCCAGAATGATCTCGCTGCCCGTGTGGCCCATGCGGCCCACAAAATTGCGGTTTGTCGTGGAAACCGCGCGTTCCCCGTCTGCGAGCACGCCGCAGAAGCCGCCCAGGCACGGGCCGCACGTGGGCATGGTGAAAATCGCGCCCGCGTCGACAAAGATGTCGACAAGGCCCTCGGCCAGGCAGTCCTTGACCACCTGCTGCGTGCCGGGGATGACGATGCAGCGCACGCGCTCATCCACCTTGCGGCCCTTGAGAATCTGCGCGGCCATGCGCATGTCGCTGATGCGGCCGTTTGTGCAGCTGCCGATGACCACCTGGTCGATGGGCATCTCTCCGCACGCGGCGGCGGGCTTTGTGTTTTCCGGCAGATGCGGCAGAGCAACCGTGAGATCCAGCTGATCCAGATCGATGACCACGGTGCGGTCATAGAGGGCATCCGCATCCGGCTCAAAGGCGGTCCATTCCCGCGTCACCCGGCCGTCAAGATATGCGCGGCACACGTCGTCCACCGGGAAGATGCCGTTCTTGGCGCCCGCCTCGATGGCCATGTTGGCGATGGTGAGGCGGCTGTCCATGCCGATCTCCTTCAGGCCGTCGCCGCAGAATTCCAGGGACTGATAGAGCGCGCCGTCCACGCCGATCTCCCCGATCAGGTGCAGGATGATGTCCTTGCCGCTGACCCAGGGCTTCAGCCGGCCGGTGAGCACCACCTTCACCGCCTCCGGCACCTTAAACCAGCATTCGCCCGTGGCCATGCCCACGGCCATGTCCGTGGATCCCACGCCGGTGGAAAAAGCGCCCACCGCCCCGTATGTGCACGTGTGGCTGTCCGCGCCGATGATGACCTCGCCCGGCGCGACGAGCCCCTGCTCCGGCAGCAGCGCGTGCTCAATGCCCACGCGCCCCACCTCGTAATAGTGCTCGATGTGCTGCTCGCGCGCAAAATCGCGCATCTGCTTGGCCATGGTCGCGGACTTAATGTCCTTATTGGGGACAAAGTGATCCGGAATCAGCGCGATTTTCGCCGGGTCAAAAACCCGGGTCGCGCCCATCTTCGTAAACTCGTTGATCGCCACGGGCGCGGTGATATCGTTGCCCAGCACAAGGTTCAGCTTGCACATGAGCAGCTCGCCCGCACGGCAGCTTTCCACCCCCGCGGCCCGCGCGAGGATTTTCTGGGTCATGGTCATGCCCATCGGTCGAACCTCCCTTTCTTGCCCGGCGTCTGTCCCGCCGGATAAAAAAACACCTCCACACCTGCTTTCAGCAGGGGCGAGGCGATTGCAGCCACACGGTACCACCCTGATTCAGCCCCGGTGCGCGCGGCGCGGCACAGGAGCCCTCTTTCGCCTTAACGCGGCGGCATTCGTCCTGCGCTTATCACGCAGGCGGCTCCGGAGTGAGTGATCCCGCTCGTCCGCCGCCGGCTTGCACCAGATGCCGGCTCTCTGGGGGCTGGGCAGAGCGTCTTTGTTCCTTCATTGCCTTTGTATAAAAGCCATGTGCGATTTGCGTATTATTTTAGCGGGTTTTCGGCGGGTTGTCAAGGTTTTCTTCGTCCATCAGAAAATGGGCGGCGTTGGGCTCTTCTCCCCATTTGACCTGCGGGCATTCCGTGCGGCCGCACCGATAATCCATGGAACCATGCAGATAGTCCGCCATCCGCGCCAGGCTGTCCGCTTTGATCCTGGAGGTCTTCATGTTGCTCATCGTATTGCGGCCCAGCTTCAGGTCATCAAGCATTTGCCCGACCGGCACGCCGTAAACCTTCGCGCGCATTTTGATGCGCAGCGCTGTCTCTTCTGATTTGTAGACCACGGTCATTCCCCTTAAAGATTGTCAAAGGAAATCCTCCGATTTCACATGCTCGAAAGGAGAATCTCCGTATGGCCGAAACCCCCGTGCAGGACGCTGAAAGCCTGATGGACGCTGTTCGGGCTTATGGCACCCATGAATCGCTCATCGCCTTCACGGCCGGATACCGTCTGGGCGCGCGGCTGATGATGGAGCTCTTTTTGTGACGGATTGATCCCGCATTCCTTCCAAAAAGCGCCCGCATGCTTTCGTCTCTCCCAATAAAACCGCTTATGCTGCCTGTTCTTCTTCGTCATTCCCCACAAAAGGAGCAAGATTTTGGGAATACAGGTCTGATGACTTGATTTGCTCTGTCATATCGTGTATAATGAACTGGAAAAGTGAGGTAATATGCGTTTTTTTCGCATGCTGCCCGCAAGAAAAGAGGAGTGATTGACCATGGCCCGTATTGTTACCCTCGGCGAGATCATGCTCCGCCTGAAGAGCCCGGCGCTGGAGCGCTTCTTCCAGAGCCCGATGCTGGAGGCCACCTTCGGCGGCGGCGAGGCCAACGTGGCTGTTTCCCTGGCCAACTACGGCATGGACGCCGCATTTGTGACCGCCCTGCCCAACAACGCCATCGGCGAGGCCTGCCTGCGCGATGTGCGCAGCTTTGGCGTGGATGTGTCCGGCATCAAGATGGTGGATGGCCGCATGGGCATCTATTTCCTTGAGACCGGCTCCAATCAGCGTCCGTCCAAGGTCGTGTATGACCGCGCGGATTCCTGCATCGCCAAAGCGCCGGTTGATCTGTTCAACTGGAAGGAGATCTTCGACGGCGCAACCTGGTTCCACATCACCGGCATCACCCCGGCGATCTCCCAGAGTGCGGCCGATCTGTCCATGGCCGCCGTCAAGGCCGCCAAGGAGATGGGCCTGACCGTTTCCTGCGACCTGAACTACCGCAAGAATCTCTGGAAATACGGCAAGGAAGCCAAGGAAGTGATGAGCGAGCTGACCCGGTATGTGGATGTCGCCATCGCCAACGAGGAGGATTTCCAGAAGTCCCTGGGCATCAGCGCCAAGTCCGACGTGGAGAGCGGCGAGCTCGACCGCGACGTCTACAAGACCATCGCCCAGACCGCGATGAACCTGTATCCGAATCTCAAGAAGGTGGCTATCACCCTGCGCGAATCCAAGAGCGCGGATACCAACTACTGGGCTGCCTGCATCTACGACGGCAACGAGTTCTACGTCTCCCGCAAGTATGCGATCACCGACATCGTGGACCGCGTAGGCGGCGGCGATTCCTTTGGCGGCGGCCTGATCTATGGCCTGAACACGTATGCCACGCAGGCGGAGGCGCTGGAGTTCGCCGTGGCGGCTTCCTGCCTCAAGCACACCATTTCCGGCGACTTCAACCGCGTGACGGTCAAGGAAGTGGAGAGCCTGATGAAGGGCTCCGGTTCCGGCCGCGTTGAGCGCTAAGCCGCGCTTTGACCGGTTATCCGGGCATTCAGCCCTCCAATCAAAGAAGAAGAAAAACGAACGATGCGGGAAGGCCGTGCCTTCCCGCATTTTTGTTGTGGAAATCCTTCTGTGCAGCGTTGCTCCCGGGCACAGAGACGCACAATTCACAGCCTTTCGCCGGGGATGCAGCCGGCACCATGCCGGTTTGTTGTTATGGAAATCTTTCTGCGCGGCTTCGGCCCCGGGCACAGAGACGCACGATTCACAGCCTTTCGCCGGGGATACAGCCGGCATCATGCCGGTTTGTTGTTATGGAAATCTTTCTGCGCAGCTTCGGCCCCGGACACAGAGACGCACGATTCACAGCCTTTCGTCGGGAATGCAGCCGGCATCATGCCGGTTTTCTTCCGGCATTTCCGCTTCTTCCGCAGAGAACACGCCCGGCGTTTCCGGCCCTTCCCGGCGCCAGATGGTCCGGCCTTCGCGGATGGTCTCCTCCACCCGCAGATCGCGCAGCGCCTGCGCCGGCACCTCCAGCGGGTTGCCGGAGAGGATGACAAAATCCGCACGCATGCCGGGCCGGATGACTCCCTTATCCGCCTCGCCATACTGGCGCGCAGCATCAACCGTGACGGCCCTGAGCGCATCCTCCGCGGTCACGCATTCCTCCGGCCCCATCTGCACCCCGCGGCGCGTGCGCCGCTCGCAGGCCACCCACAAAGTCTCCAGCACGTTGGGCTGGATGACCGGCGCATCCTGATGCAGGGTGAAGGGAAGCCCATGCGCCTTCGCGCTTGCAAGCGGGCTGATGTGCTCCGCACGCTTTGGGCCCAGGTTGCCCTCGTGCACTTCCCCCCAGTGATAGACATGCGCCACGAAGAAGGAAGGCGTGATGTGCAAGGCCTTGAGATCCTCCATCTGATCCGGCCTGAGCAGCTGAGCGTGGATCATCACAGGACGTATGCGCGCAAGATCCGCCCCCAATTCCTGTGCCTTCCGGCAGGCGTCGATCATCTGCTGCGCGGCGGCATCGCCGTTGCAGTGAGCCAGGAGCTGCACGCCCAGCTTGTCTGCGTACATCACGGCCTCCACGGTCTCCCGCAGTGTCATGGCGGGATAGCCGCGATAGCCCTGCTTCTCCCCTTCATAAGGCTCAGAGAGGAAGGCCGTGCGCGCCTGCGGTGAGCCGTCCAGCAGGATCTTCACTCCACCAAGCCTGAAGCGGCGGTCATATCCGCCTGCGCTCCTGGGAAACGCCTCGGCAAACGCGCCGTAGTCCTGCGGCGAGGGATAGCCCACCACATCCAGCGTCAAAAGCCCCCGCTCAAGCAGCTCCCGGTACATCGGCAGCATGGAGGAGAGCATCAGCCCTTCCTGCACCGTCACGATGCCGTGGGAGGCGTAGAGACTCTGCGCCTGCTGCATCGCCTGCATCAGCGCATCCATATCCGGCGCGGGAAGGGTGCTCTGCACCATGAGGAAGGCGTTTTCTTCCAGATAGCCGTTCAGCCTCTCGCCGTCCCGGCCAATGCGCCCGCCCTCCGGATCGCGTGTTTGCGGCGTGATGCCCAGCTTTTCAAGCGCCAGCGTGTTCACCATGCCCGCGTGCCCGCTTGGATGCTGGATTACCAGCGCATAGCCCGGCGCCAGGGCATCCATCGCCTCAAGGGGCGGATATCCGCCTGCCTGCTGTGGATCAAACCCGCGGCAGACCACAAAGTTTCCCGGCGCGATGTGATGGGCGGCGATGTAGCGGCCAATGCGCAGGCTCATCTCCTCCAGGCTTTCCACCTCGGAAAGATCCACCTGCAGCATGCTGTGCGCCACGGCCAGGAAGTGGCTGTGCGCGTCGATAAACGCCGGGCACAGCGTCCGGTTGGCCAGATTGACGATGCGCGCATGGCCGCCCGCCATGGCGCGCAGCGTCTCGTCATCCCCCACGGCCTGCACCCGCCCGTCGCACACGAGCACGGCGCGCGCGTCCTGCGTGCGTTCCTCCTGATCTTCCATGGTCAGGATTTTGCCGTTCATATACAATGTCTTCATCCTGATATCCCGCTTTCCTCTCGGTTTTTATAAGTTTTTCCCTCAGGGCGTATTATACCACATCTTTACGCGGCCCATGTTCCAATTTTCTTCCGGTCACTTGCTCCCGGGCCTTCCGCGCGTTGACACGGGCTCTTTGGGGCATTACAATAAGCAGTGCCGTGATCCTTTTTCCGGCATGTGCTTGTAGGAGGAGGCCTGTTCATGAAAAACCCCACAGAGGCACAGCTTGCCGCGCTGGCCGCGCGGGCGCGCGCCCTTTCGCGCCGGCTCCCGCCGCTTGAACGCGGAGAGGATGGATGCCTGACGCCGGAAAGCCATGCGCGTTTTGCCGCGCTCTGCGGCACGGTCCTGCGACGGAACCGGGCGGTCGGGGCCTGCCTCGTGCTGCTGACCCCTGAGGGCGCGGCGGATGTATTCTGCCATGGCATGGCACGGCTGAAACCTGCTCTTCCCGTGACGCCGCGCACATGCTTCCGGGTGGCATCCGTCAGCAAGCTGGTCCTGTCCTTCGGGACGCTCTCCCTCGCACAGGATGGGCTGCTCGGGCTCGATGAGGATGTGAGCCGGTTTCTCGGTTATCTGGTGCGCAATCCCCATGCGCCGGATGTGCCGGTGACGCTGCGCATGCTGCTGACGCATACCGCCTCACTGCGCGACGAAGGAAACTACGGCACGCGGGGCATGCAACCGGACTGCACGCTCAGGGAGCTGCTCTCTGATCCGGCCAACTGGCTGAGCAGGCCGCCCGGCCAGGATTTTCATTACACCAATCTGGGAGCCGGCGCGGCCGGGGTCGTGATGGAGCGCGCGGCCGGACGGCCGCTTGACGACATCATGCGCGAGAGGGTGTTCCTCCCGCTGGCCATCCGCGCCAGCTATGATCCACGGCGCATCCTGCCGCATGCAGACCTGGCGGATGGGTACAGCGTGCGCGCCTTTTTCCCTCCCCGGCTTCAATACGACGCGGCCGCGCTTGCCGCCCGGCCGCCGGCGCCGTTTGATCCCGAGCGAGATTATCTGTGCGCCGCCGGACGCATGGCGACGGATGCTCCGGGCATGGCCGCGCTGTTGCGGCTGCTCGCCTCACACGGAGAGAAGGGCGTGCTCAGCGGTGCGTCGCTTGAAGAGATGCGCGCCAATCAAAGCGGCCGATGCGGTATCGCCCATGCAGGCCGCGGACTGAATACGGCCTTCCTGCCGGGCGTGTTTCGCGGCGCGTCGCCGGTGGGGCATCAGGGAGTGGCCTACGGCATGTGCGCCGAGCTGTTCGCCGATCCACACACGGGCGCCGGGGTCGGCGTGATGATCAACGGCGCGCTTCTTACCCGGGTTCCGCCGCTCATGCGCGTGGGGTTTGACCTGCTCGCGCTTGGGTTTGCCGCGCTGTGCTGAGAAACGCTGACCGTGCCATAATCTTGCCACAATGTTTTAATGTTTTTTCCGCATATCCATCATCTTTTGTCCATAGGAAGACCGTATACTACAACCATCGCCTGAAGAACAGACGATTCACACACCAACAAGGAGAAACATCCCGAAAGGAGATTGATTGTATGATGACTTCCCGTCGCTTCCGTTCCCTGGTGGCCGTGACGGCCGCTCTGGCCCTGACTTCGACAGCCGGCATGGCCGTGTTTGCACAGGCTGAGGACGCAGGCAAACATTTCAGCGTCATTGAGGCCGCTTCCAATG
>DVMG01000167.1 GCA_018715105.1 Candidatus Ventricola intestinavium | reverse complement strand
CTGCCGGGGATGCATCGGCAGGATGCGCCGTTGTGTGCGGAAGGAGGGGAAGGCCGTGTGCCGTGTCAGCGTGATTGTGCCGGTGTATCAGGTGGAGGCGTATCTCCCGCGCTGCCTTGAAAGCATCTGCGCGCAGACCCTTCAGGACTTTGAGCTGATTCTGGTTGATGATGGAACAAAGGACGGCTGTCCGCGCATCATGGATGAATACGCCGCCAGAGATCCGCGCATCCGCATTCTTCACAAGGAAAACGGCGGCCTCTCTTCCGCGCGCAACGCAGGGCTTGACGCGGCGCGCGGAGAATACGTGGCCTTTATCGATTCGGACGATTATGCGGATCCGGACCTGCTGCGGGATACGGTTCGGGCGGCGCAGGAAAACAGCGCCGAGCTCGTGCTTTTTAACTACCGCCTTGTGGTGGACGGCGCTGAGCAGGGGCCGTATCTGGATATGGCGGATGAGGGGATCGACCTGGAACAGATGGGGCTGGCCAACTATTTTTATCGCTACTGGATGCCTTACCGCCACGGGCAGGAAGCGTGGTGCAGGCTCTATCGCCGGGATGTGATTGAGGCGCACGCCCTCCGCTTTGCCCCCAACAGCGAGGTGTTTGCAGAAGATACGCTCTTTTCCGCCATGTATCTGCTGCATGTGCGGAAAATTGCAGCGCTGAAAAAGCCTTATATCTGCTATGTGCAGCGCGGTGATTCCCTGATGGCGGCGCGCAAGCCCCTTCTGGCGCGCCGGCTGATGACGCTCTGCATCCGGCTGTGCGAATACGTGCGTGCATGTGGAAAAGAGCGTGAGCTGGCAAACGTGCTGCCCGTGCTCGGTTATGACAAGCTGATCTGCAAGGGGATCCGTCTGGATCCAAGCATGGAGGATGTGCTGGAGGCCATGCGCGAACTGGGGCAGAACGACACCATGCGTGCGCTGCTTCGCGCGCTGATGGGTCCGGCGCCGCTTGCGATGTATACGCTTAAGACCGGAAAAGGGATCCGCACCCAGATCCGGGCACGGCTCTTTGCTTTGAGATGGCTGCGCGGCGATGTGCGGGGCGCCGCAGCGCTCGTGCAGGGGCGGGAGGAAGAGGCGTGAAGATCAGCGTCATCGTGCCGTGCCTGAATGGCGAGCGGTATCTGGCCGGGTGCCTTGATTCTGTGCTCGCCCAGAGCATGACGGATTTTGAGCTGCTCGTGATCGACGACGGATCGCAGGACGGCTCTTTGGATATCGCCCGCCGCTATGCCGCTGAGGACGCACGTGTGCATGTGCTGCGCCAGGCCCACGCGGGGGTCAGCGCAGCGCGGAACCTCGGCCTTGATCATGCTGCAGGAGAATGGGTGACCTTTGTGGACTGTGATGATCTGCTTCCGTCCGGCGCGCTTGCGGCCATGCTCTGCGGCGCGCGGGAGGAGGCGGATATGGTGGTCTGCGCCCATGAGACATTTGATGGATCCGGCGCGCGGGAAGCGGTTTTTCCCCGGTCGGGATGGATCCGAAAGGCAGGGGAGGCGCGCCGCCGCGCCGCGGCACTTCGGCTGATCGAGGGCGACAGCGTGCTCAACATCATGTGCGGCAAGCTGCATCGCCGCGCGCGGATCGAACGGGAGGGGCTGCGCCTGAACCCGGGCGTGGCGGTTGCGGAGGACGCGCTGTTTAATCTGGAGGCCGTTCTCTGTGGCCGCGGCATCGCCTATGTGCCCGGCGTTGCCTATCGCTACAGGACGCATGCCGCCTCCGCCATGCACACGCAGACGGGCGGCGAATGGGAAAGGCACCTGCCCTGGCTCACCGCGATGCGCGCCATGCTGCTGCGGCGCGGTGAGATGGAACGCTTTTACGCGGCCTTTTTGGACAGCGTGCTGCTGCGGCTGTACAAGGATGGGGGCGTTGCCGGTGTGATCCGAGGATTTGACCGGGCAAGGCCGCTGGTGGACATGCCCCTTCGGAAGGCTGGGATGACGCCGTATGGCAGGCTTGTGCATGCGCTGGTGCGCACGGGGGCCTATCCCGCGGCCTATCCGCTGATCTGGCCCATGCAGGTGATCCGCCGGAAGCTGGGGGAAGCGGCCGCCTGCCTGCGCGCCCCCAAGGAGAGAGAGCCATGAATACGCCGCTTGTGAGCATCGTGATGCCCTGCTACTGCGCGGAAAAGACGCTTGCCCGCACGGTGAAAAGCGTGCTTGCGCAGACCATGCAGGATTTTGAACTGATCGCCGTGGACGACGGTTCCAAAGATGGCACCGGCGCGATTCTCGATGCGCTTGCCGCTCAGGATGCCCGCATCCGCGTTCTGCATCAGGAAAACGCGGGCGTTTCCGGCGCGCGCAACGCGGGGATGGACGCGGCGCGCGGCAAATGGATGGCCTTTGTGGACGCGGATGACCTGCTTTTGCCGCAGGGACTTGCGCATCTTCTATCCCTTGACGACGGAAGGGCGCAGATCCTCTGCGCCGCGTTTGTCATGCGGTTTCTGGAAGAAAAGAGAGAGCAGCTTTTTTCCTGCGCACACGGGGCGCTTCAGGAGATCCTGGAAAGCCTGATCCGCGGGGACAGCGGCCTGAATCCCCTGTATGCCAAGCTGTACCGCACGGATTTTGTGAGGCGGGAAGGCCTGCGCGTGCCCCCGGGCGTAAGCGTGGGGGAAGATGTCCTTTTTAATCTGGATGCATTTATGGCCGCCTCCTCCTGGGTGGTGGAGGATACGCCTGTGTATATCTATGAATATGGGGGAGACTCCGCCATGATGCGCGCGCAGGCGGATGTGTATGGCCGCAGCCAGGCGATGCTGGCGGGAATTGCGCGGTTTCTCGCGAAAAACGGGCTTGAAACGGCGCTCTTCCGCGCGCATCTGGATATTTACCTGCGCACGCTGCGGCGGGACCGCGGGCGGCTGCGCGCGGCCATGGCCATGGGGGGAAGGGCGGCGGACACGATCACAAACGGCGTTCGGTTTTCCAGGCTCTGCGCCAAACAGAAGCTGTATTTCCTTGTGCTGCGCGCACTGCCGTGCCTGTCCTACTTTCTGCCCTGACGGAGGGGGAAGATCTGATGAATGCAAAAGCCGAGATCAGCGTCATTGTGCCGTGCTTCAACGCGGAACGCTATCTGAGCACATGCCTTGAAAGCCTGAAGGCGCAGAAGGAACCGGCGCTGGAGATGATCTTTATTGACGACGGTTCCACGGATGCCACGGGGGCGATCCTCGATGCGTTTGCGCGCACAGAGCCGCGTGCCAGCGTGCTGCATATCCATAACAGCGGTGTTTCCGCGGCCAGGAACCGGGGCATCACCATGGCGTCGGGACGATACATCGCCTTTGTCGATGCGGATGACGCGCTTGAGGAAAACGGTTTTGCCCTGCTGTATCAGGCGGCTGTGCGAAGCGGGGCGCAGATCACATCCGCCAATCACACGCTCTTTGATATGGAGAAGAACAGGCGCGTTCCGGTTCAGATTGAGCCGGTTCTGCAGCAGCCTCTTGAAATTGTGCGCGAAATCATCCACATGCACCGCATCTACAACAATCTGTGGAACAAGCTTTATGAACGGGAGCTGTTTGAGGATGGGCTGCGCCTGGATGAGGGCGTGCGCATCGGGGAGGATGCGCTGCTCAACCTGCAGCTTTACCTGCGCGCACGGCGCGTTATGCACATTCCGGAACACACCTATGTTTACCGCGTCCATGCGCGCTCGGCCATGGCCAATATCGGCCGATACAGCGAGGCGCATCAGCCGATGCTCGCCGGAATGAACGCGATTTTGCTCCGGCAGGGCGTCAAGGAGCTGTATTTCCGGGACTTTCTGCAAAGCTGTGTCTGGGTGGATGAAAAGGAATCCGGCATCCGTGCCTGCATGGGGCGGTTTAATGCGCAGATCCGGCCGCTCGTGCTGGATGGAGTGGATGCCTCGCGCATTCCTCGAAAGGATGCGCGGCTGTATCGCGCGGTGACGGCGGGCCGGTTCCCCCGGCTTTACATGCTGCTGAGAATCAGGGAGAAGATCACCGGAAGAAAGTGGGGGATCAGACGATGACGCGCATCCTGCTTTATAACCATTCCGGATGTGAAAACCGGGGCTGTGAGGCCATCGTCCGCTCAACGGCGGCGCTTTTCGCGCAGACGGGCGCGCAGGTGGTGCTCTCTTCCCGGCAGCCCGGCTATGACCGCAGCCTGAAGATGGAGGACGTGTGCAGGATTGTGCCCGCCACGATTTCGCCTTACAGCATGCGGCGGCTTGTCAACTCGGTGGGATACCGGCTGGGAATGGCGCGCGAGAGCGAGGTCGCCCGCCGCTATGCGCCCGCCATCTCCCTTGGGCGGCGCAGCGGGATCTGCCTGTCCGTCGGTGGGGACACGTATTGCTATGGATATCAGGAACATATGGCGGTTATCAACGGCCGTCTGCGCCGCGCGGGCATCCCGCTTGTGCTGTGGGGCTGCTCTGTGGAGCCGGAGCTGCTTCAGGGAGAGATCCTGCGGGATTTGAAGCAATATGACCTGATCGTTGCGCGGGAATCCATTACCGCCCAGGCGATGCGCTCGGCGGGACTGCACGTTCGCACCTGGTGCGATCCGGCGTTCACATTGCCCGCTGAGGAACTGCCGCTTCCGCCTGACTGGCGGGAGGGAAACACGGTCGGCCTGAACGTCAGCCCGCTTGTGCTGGACTGCATGAAGGACAGGGAGAGTGCTCTGGATGCGTTCGTGGCGCTGGTGCGCCATATCCTTTCAACGGGGGACAGCGCCGTCGCGCTGGTTCCGCACGTCACCTGGGCGCATGACAGCGATATCGACGCGCTTTCCCGCATCAAGGCGCGCTTTGAGCAGGAGCCGCGCGTGTTTCTCCTTCCCGGCACGCTGGGGGCGATGCAGCTTAAGGGTTACATTGCCCGCCTGCGTGCGCTGGTCACAGCCCGCACGCATGCCTCTATTGCCGGGTATTCTTCGCACGTGCCCACCCTGGTGATCGGGTATTCGGTGAAGGCGCGCGGCATTGCGCGTGATCTCTTTGGCAAAGAAGAGGGGCATCTTCTCGCCGCGCAGGCGCTTGACGGCGCTGAGGCCCTCATGAGGGCCTATGACGCCATGATGCAGAGGGAATGTGAGGAGCGCACATTTCTCGCCCGGCGCCTGCCGGAATACATGGCGGGCCGCCGGAAAATCCTTGACGCCGTGCTGGCGCTGTCCGGGGAAAAGCGTTCCAGGCAAAGGAGCAAGCCATGAGAAAGACGGTCCGGCCCAACAAGGCCGAATGCACGGGATGCGGCGCCTGCGCCTGCATCTGCCCCCGGCACGCGATCACCATGAAGCCGGATGAGGAGGGATTTCTCTATCCGCAGGTGGATGGAAAGCTGTGCATCGGATGCGACCTGTGTGAGAAGCGGTGCCCGGCGGGCCGGCAGGCGGAAGAAGCACACCCGCGCGTATTCGGCGCCCAGATAAAAGACCCGGCGCTTCGGCGGGCTTCCTCATCCGGAGGCGTTTTCACCGCCCTGGCCAGGGAAACGCTTGCCAAAGGCGGCGTTGTCTTTGGCGCTGCCTTTGGCGAAGGGCTGCGCGTCGAGCATGTCGGCGCGTTTAACGAAGAGGAAATTGCCCCCATGCGGGGCTCCAAATACGTGCAAAGCGATGCCTCGGATGCCATCGCCAACGCGGTATCCCTGCTTGGACGGGATATTCCGGTTCTGTTTTCAGGCACGCCCTGCCAGGTGGACGGACTGCGGGCGGCGCTCGGCGGACGGCGCAGCGAGCGGCTGATCACGGTGGACTTTGTGTGTCACGGCGTGCCGTCGCCCGGTGTATTCGCTTCGTATATCGCCGAGCTGGAGCGCACGCACGGGCAGCGCGTGGCGGCCTATACGTTCCGCGACAAGCGGCTGGGCTGGAAAAACTTTTCTTCCGTCGCCACGTTTGAAGACGGATCGGAACACACGGGCACCCAGACGGATGAGCCGTTTCTCTACGGCTTTTTGCAGAACCTGTATCTGAGGCCCGCCTGCCACGGATGCACGGGCCTGCGCGGCGGACGTCATTCCGCGGATATCACGCTGGCCGACCTGTGGGGGGCTGAAAACCTTTGCCCGCGCCAGAATGACGATACCGGGCTTTCGCTGGTCCTGGTCAACACAGAGCGGGGAAAAGAGGCGCTTGACGCATGCAGAAAGCAGCTGCGTCTTTTCACGGCGCCGGATCTTGACTGCATGGCACGCTTTAATCCGGGGCTTTTTAAAGCGGCTGCGCCGCACCGAAAACGCGATGCCTTTTTCAGGGACTATGCGCGCCACGGGTTTGTAAGCGGGCATGTGATGAAGCTTCTGGCGCCGCCGGGCCGGACGGAGCGCGCGCTGCGGCGCATCCTGCACCTGCCTGCGGGCGTCATACGCCGCCTGAAAAAGCGGTTTGGCACGCTTTGAGGCCCGAATGAAATCCGGAGTGGGAGCAGCCCGAGAAGGCGCTTTCGCTCCCCGGAGAGAAAAAACACATCAAAGCCTGCGCCGGAGGCTGCCTTGGGCGTGCAGGGAGACCGGCGAAAACAGGCCGCTCCATCCCGCCGTCATTCACCAACCAACAATCATTCATCATCCATTAAAATCATCTATCGAAGAGGACCGATTCATATGAGCAAGACAAGGGATCCGATCAACGGCATCACAGAAGGCGTGATCTGGAAGCAGCTGCTGCTGTTTTTCTTCCCGATCGTTCTGGGCACGTTTTTTCAGCAGCTTTATAACACGGCGGACGCGATTATCGTGGGCAAGTTTGTCGGCAAGGAGGCGCTGGCCGCCGTCGGAGGAACAACCGGCACGCTGATCAACCTGCTGGTGGGCTTTTTTGTGGGCGTCTCATCCGGCGCGTCGGTCATCATTTCGCAGTTCTATGGCGCGCGGAAGGGGGAAGAGGTTTCCCGCTCCGTGCATACCACGGTGATGCTGGCCATCCTCAGCGGCGCCGTGCTGACGGTGCTGGGCATGGTTTTCAGCGAATCCGTCCTGCTTTTAATGGGCACCCCGCCGGAGGTGATGGAGTATGCGCTCTCTTACATCC
>DVMG01000025.1 GCA_018715105.1 Candidatus Ventricola intestinavium | reverse complement strand
TGATGCCGTTATAGCTCCGGCACCAGTAGGATCGTAGTACTTGACTGGATTACCAAGCGTATATGCAAACAGATTATGCGTTACGAGTGAACCGATTTTTCCTGTCCAGATGTCAGAGGAAATAAACCGCTTCCACAGGGGGTTATAATACCGTGTTCTCAGGTAATACAACCCCGTCTCCTCATCATAGACATACCCGCGATAGCGGAAGGGGTTGAGCGAGCCGAGCGTGGAGGCCAGGGAGCCGGTCTTGCTGATGGGAGCACCCCATGCGTCATACATATATTCTACAACCTGCGTTCCATCAGTGTCAACCATGGCCACCACATCGCCCTGCAGATCGTAGACATAGAAGTAATCCGTTCCGCCAAAGCGAACCATCGCGGGCCTGCCCTGCGCGTCATAGAAGAAGTGCAGATCGCTGCTGCCCTGGGTCATGTGGACGATGTTCCTGCCGCTGAGCGTGTAGTGGGTGGTCACGCCGTTGACAACCTTCTTTATGCGCAGCCCGTTGTGGTCATAGGAGAACTGTGCGTTGGTGCCGGTCTTCACCAGACTGTCAAGCATGCGGCCCGCCTTCCAGGTGAACGTCCAGCCATCATAGGAGAGAGGGTTGCCGATGGCGTCGTAGGTAATTGCCTTGCCGCCGATGGCTGTGACCTTGTCCTTCCAGTTGCTGTCGCCATAGGAATAGAAGACCATCTCATTGATGCCGCCCAGAGGTTCTGCAAGCGAGTAGGGAGCGCCCAGATAACCGGTGATATTGCCGCCGCGGTCATAAAGATACACGGTGGATTTGTTGGTGTGCGGATCGTTCACGCGGGTGAGCTGGCCGAGAGTGTCATAAACATAGGTTGTGGTCAGGCCGTTGCGTGTCACGGATGCGATGTTCCCCACATCATCATAGGTGTAGGAGAAGTTCTGGCCGTTCTGGGTGATGCTCTGTACGAGCGGCGTGGTCAGGGCGCTGTTGCTTTCACTCGCCGGAACGTAGGCATAGGTGGTCACGTAGTTGACGTTTCCCGCCGCCGTGCGCGTGCTGATGCGCCCAATCGGATCATAGGTGATCGTCACCTTCCGGTCATCCGCACCATAACGCAGCTGTGTCGGCTTGTTCTCCACATCGTAGGTGTAAGTCGTCTCGTAGCTGGCGCTGTCGTTCACCTTCTCCCGGAAGGCGGCCACGTTGCCAAACTCGTCGTAGCTCGTCGTGCTCACATACTTCGGCGTGCCGATGGAGGCGTTTGTCGCGTTTTCCAGCAGGTGTACGCGGGTCGGCCGTTCGCTCGTGTCGTATTCCGTCCAGACGGTGCGGTTCAGCTCGTTGTCCCGCACATAGGCGATCTGCCCGTTGGCGCCGTAATCATAGGTGAAGCGCGGCGTCGTGGCGTTGTCATAGTGGATGCCCGTCACCCGGCGGAAATCGTCGCGGGTATAGTGCACCTTGCCGCCGTTGCCGTATTCCACGCGCGTCAGCGTTCTGTCGCCGGTGTCCGTGTATACGTTGGTGGAAAGGGTCTGGGTGCCCACCTTCACGGTTGTGGGATGGCCGAATGCATCGTAATCAAAGGTGTAGGTCACATCCGGCGTGTCGCCCGTCGTGTTGTGCGCCACGGTCTTCAGGCGGTCGTTCTCATAGGTGTAGGCGTTTTTGTAGGTCATATCGCCCGCGGTGGCCGTGGTGCTGGTCACGCGCCTGCGGCTGTCGTAGGTGTAGGCCACGCTCTGGCCGTTCGGGTCGGTCACGCTCGTGAGCGTATCTTTTGCCAGATCGGTCACGTAGGAAACCACCTTGCCGCGCGCGTCCGTCTTTGTGGCCACGTGGTTGCCGTCTGCCGTGTAGCTCTGGCGGGATTCGATCACGCAGCTTCCGTCCATGGCGTCGATCTGATAGGAATAGGTTCGGTTGCCCATGCTGTCATACTGGTTGTTTGTGCGGATATTCAGCGGCGAGTCGATCCGCAGCGGCAGACGCTTTTTCTTCTCTGCGTCGGTGCTCCCGTAATAGATCGATGTCTTCACGCTGTCCGGGCGGCCGGGCTGCACATAGCTGGTCAGGTTGTCGAAGGCGTCATATTCCGCCTTGGCCTGCTTGCCGGCCAGGTTCTTCACCGCGGTCACATTGCCGTCTTCGTCATAGGCGAATGTGTTGCCGAATTCCTCTTTGTACAGCGTCAGGCCGTCAAAGTCGGCATAGTTCACATTCTTTTCATAATCCACGTTGAAGCGGATGCCGGTGTATGCGCACGGGGCGATGACCGCGCCGGAGAGATACTGCCAGTCCGTCCATTCCTCGTTCCAGTGCAGGATGTCGCTGTCAACCAGCGTTCCCGCGCTGTTTTTGAAGGCCACGCGGAGGCCGAAGCGGCGCGGCTCCTGGCCGATGGGGCGGGAGAATCCCTTGGCCCAGCCGCCGGCCACAAACACATCGCCCTGACTGCCGCTGATGGGAAGATCCTGATAGATGCCCTTGTTTGCCTGAGGGTCGCCATACAGGCGCATGCGGTTGGGGGTGAGGAACGTGGGGTGGAGGGGGTCTTCGCCGGTGACAATCGCGTCGCTGGATGTGTTGTAGCCGTTGGCCGTCCAGAACAGGGGCACACCGCTGCTGTTTTGGGAGAAGTCGCCGTTGCGCAGCAGGTTGTAGCGGTTGGGCACGGCTCCTTCCTCAAGCTGTGCGCAGTCGATCCACACCGTGCCCGGGCCGCCCATGGTGATGAAGTAGAGCGTGGCGCTGGCCGCTGCGGCCGTGAAGGTGGTGAAGATGCGTGTCCATTCGCTTCCGGGGGTCACTTTTTCGCCGTCAAACCATTGGGAACCGCAGCTGACCGTCGCATAGGTGTATACGCTGCCCGAGCTTCGGATGTAGCCGGAGAATGTGTACGTCTTGCCCACCGTCAGGTTTGTGTAGTTCTGGTATACGCATGCGTTGCCCACATCCGTCGTCTTGTCCACCTTGGTGGAGCGGGTGCCCATGTATTTCTGGGCGGTATCATAGGTGAAATTGGCCTGCCCATCATAGTAGCACACGTGAGACCAGTACCCGCTCATCTCAAAGTCGTGGTTGGGCAGCAGGTTGATCACGCTGCGCTGCAGTTTGGAGACCTGCTGCGGATGGTTGGGCAGCAGGTCTTCGCTGAACCGGCTGTAGCTGGCGTAACCCAGTTCATCCCGCACGCATACCACGTTGCCGAAGTCGTTGAATTGATAGAGCATCCGTTTGCCGTTTGCTACCGTCAGATCCTTCACAAGGGTCAGCATGTCGCCGTAGGTGTAGGCATGGCTGTTTCCGGTTTCGATATCCTCACCGGCGGGATGAACCATGCGCATGCGGGAGACGCGGTAAGGCGCCGCGTACGGATAGGAGAATTCCAGGCAGCGTCCGTCGCTTCCGTTCATGCCGGCCAGGTAGTATTCGGTCGTGTACTGGCCGCTGCGGCTGTCCCACAGGATGGTTGTGGATGTGCCGTCCGCATCGGTGATGCCGTTCAGGCGGTTGTTGTAATAGGAGAATGTCACGGGCGTGGTTTCACCGGGAGCCAGGAGGGCGCTCACTTTGTTGCCGCTGTAGCTGATCGTCGTGGTGCGTCCCGCGCCGTCGGTGATGCCGGTCAGGTTCCAGCCTGTGTACTGGAATGTGCACGTGTTTGCGCAGCTGTCCGTGATGCTCAGCAGGCGGCCCATGTCATCCAGCGCGTCCTTGGGGCTTTCAAAGCGCATGACGGTGCCCTGTTTGTCCGTGATTTCCGTGTAGGTTCCGTCCGTCAGTTTGAGCGACAGGCCGGAAAGATCCTCATAGTGGCTGTCCGCGCTGCTTTTCTTCTTAAAGTAGTGGCGGCTCCCATCGCCCTTGTACCAGACGAAGTGCAGCTCGTCGTTGATGTAAGTTTTGCCCATGCCCTGGTCGCAGCTCAGCCGCCATCCGCTGCCCATGGAGGCCGTGTTGCCGTAGAGGCCCGTTCCGTAATAGGCCGTCAGCGAAACCGGCATGCGGCTTCCTCCGCAGCGCGTCAGCGGCCTTTCCACAACCAGGTCGCCGTTGTAGAGGTTCACATGGCCTGTCCCGGCGCGGCCGCAGTCCATGGAGTCGTAAGCCAGATGTCCCTGAAGCCCTGCAAAGCTCACATAGTTGATCTGGATGACGGGTTTGTGATAGACGCTGTCGCTGGAGCCGAATTCCACCGTGTTGGGCGTGCTGGTGATCCTTCTTTCAAACGCCATGCCATGGTTGCTGCCGGTATACCATTTGCGAACCAGGTTGGAAATGTCAAAAGCAAACGTAGAGCCCACGCCCGCGTTCGCCGGCACGGTGACCACGTCCACGTCATGTTCGCCAAGCGCCGGCTGATTGTTCCAGGTGATGGTCTGGGAAGACCAGCTGCCCAACACTTCCCGCAGGTATACCGGCACGGCCTGGCTGCCCTGCTGCGTATACAGCGACATCCGCAGATACGCCTTGGTGACCATGTGGCTGGGCAGGAAATAGGGCAGATCCGTAAACTTCAGAAAGCTGCGGCACTCGCCATAGCTCGTGTTGTCGCAGATGCGCAGCCGCCCGCCCGCATACCCCTGCACGGTGTTGGGGGCGCTGTCCGTTACAAAATTGTCTTCCATTGCGCTGGAATGCTCTTCGGTCTGCACCAGCGGATCGATGACAACCGGGAAAGCCGCATCGGCCAAAAAGGCCGGGTCGCATGTCAGGGTCAGCCGGTTGCGGCCGTCTTCCTGGAGCAGGCGGGTGGTCACTTCGCCAATTCGCCCTGCACTGTCCCGCATGAACGCGGCAGGAAGGGTGAAGAGGATCCGGTCCGGCTGTCCGGACGCATATGCGGCCATCGCGCCGCCTTCCTGCATCACCGGATCGACGCCCTGCGCCGTCAGATCAAAGGTCACTTCATGCGGGGCCTGTGCGTTTTTCAGCACGATGTCATCCTTAAACGCCGTGCCCTGAATCCGGCAGATGAGATCCACGTGCGGGAGAATCTCCTCATAGGTCAGCTCGGTTTCCACGTGGGAGAGGTCCGCGCGCCGCGCATCTTCGTCCGGGTTGTCCTGCATCGGGGACAACGATGTCTGGGCCGTTATGCCCGCGCGTGCACCGCGCAGTTCCCAGGCCAGCCCATGCCCGGACGGAGTGGCCAGGGAGACCAGCGGCGCCTTGCCCGTCTCTTTTGCAAACTCGACAGAGATCCGATTGCGGCGGTTGCGCAGAACCGAAGCGCCGCTCCGATTTTTCATCTCGTCAAGCCGGTTGTCAATTTCCATCCAGGCGCCGCTTTCGTCCTGATAGTGAACGGTGTCGGGATACTGCACGATCTGATAGGCGCCGCGCCCCAGGTCAAAGACCTTGGCGTTGTGCGTGCGCTTTTTGAGAATTTCCTGCCCGCGCAACGTTTTGCTCTCCATGCGTGCTTCACGGTTCGCCCTGCCATGCGGGGCGTTTTTCATGATGGGATTCATCGTTTCCTCCTTAAAAGCGATCAGAAGAAAAGAGGGCATTCGCAGCTTCTCTTTTGCCTCCATGGTTGGTGGGTTGGCCTGTTGATGGATCAGGCTTCTGCTTTGCGAAGACATCCAGCCGGTTCTGGATATCCTCAATGCCTTCCTGAATGTTGCAGGACAGGCGGTCGATCATGGTTTGATAACGTTCTTCCCGATCCTTGCTTTCTCGCAACATCCGGAAGAAAAGGTAGATATACAGCGCCGCCCAAAGCCCTTGCTGCAGCGCCGTTTCCACAATGGCCTGCATCGCTGTATCCATGGGTGTCTTCCCTCCTTTCAGCCGTTGTCAAAGCGGTGGGGCGCTGTATCCGCGCAGGGCAAGATCACAAACCGAAGGGCCGTGATTTCCGTTGCAGCTGCGGTGGGATCAGCCCGCTGCGTCAGATATCCCTGGACCAAGACGGGAACGCCGGGCTTCAGATGCTTTTGCGCCCAGTCGGCCAGCCGGTTCCAGGCATTGACGGTATACAGCTCATGCTTAAGCTGTCCCTGCCGGTTTCGGTGGGTCACACGAAGCCGGCACACCAGATGGTTGGTTTCCGCCGACCGATGTTCAGGCCTGTCAACCGAGGCAAGGACCCCTTCCAGAAAAACTTCATTCATATGTGCACCTCCTTTCCTGATTTCGGCCGCGGGAAAGGACAGGAAAAGCGCCACGGTTGCCATGGCGCTTGGAGCCGCCCTTTTCCGGGCCGCGTGGAACATCGTGGGATCAAGAGACCCCGTGCTCCGCAATTGCCTTCAGCACACGGAGCGGACGTCGTGCATCAAGCAGTTTCATAGGGCTTTGCAAAACCGCTTCATGCTTTCGACGGTATCAGCATATCACGAAGAATGCTTTAAGTCGTCCGCGATATTGGACGGTTCATCGGCCGTAAAGGAGCACTGTGAGGTGCGCCAGAGCCCGATCTTTTTTCTTGTATGCGGATGAACGCTCGATGTGAAAACGATCGCAGATTTCATAAAGGCCGTCGGTTTGCCGGCCTTCCTCCCTTTGGTAGAACTGGGAGAGGACATACCGCTCCTCTTCTGATAATGCGTCCCATGCGGGCTGAAACCAATCCATATAGGCCTGGGCCTGCTGACGGCGGGCGGCCAGCTCATTCATTTTGTCCAGCCCGCTGATTAGGCGATCCTCCCCGGCACGGGGATTACGCGCCCCGCGCGGAATCGCGGAGGGGAGAGAGGAAGGGATTCCCTCCATGTGTTCGCGTATTGCAATCCGTTCCGCTTCGGAATGGCTCAGAATGTGGTTCATGCTCTCGTAATCCTTCAGGGCGCAGAGGGCCGCGCTGCGTTTATCAAGATACTGCCATGCAATATGCATACATTGCCTCCTGGATTGAACGGCGTGTGTTTGGCATGGCCTTCGCAGGGGCCATGTCCGCATAAAGTCCGGATCGGTCTGCGAAACACTCGGATCAGGAGCACCGGCCGGACGCACCATAAGGATAAAGGATCTGCGGGAAGATGACCACGCCACGGACAGGCGTGCCGGATTTGCGGCAAAAAGATCCTTTCTCCCGAAAGGAAAGAAAACAGGGCCTTGATTGTGTGAAAACAGGGAACATGCGTTTGAAAGAGGGGCACAATCCAATCCGAATCGGGAACAGGAGCAGAAAAAACACGCCATCCTGTGGCGTGTCGGGCGAAAAAAATAAGCAGATGCCGGTACCCAGCCAGCTCGGTCCTCGCGATGAGAAGGGAAAAGATCCGCCGGGACAAATGGATTCGCAGACTTTACATGCGAACAAATGTTTGGTATAATGCTTGTGATGAGGAAGGACATAGCCCGGAAGCAAGGCCGGAACGTTGGCGGAAGGATTCTTTCCCCTGGAAGGGAGAGGATAAAACCTTGATTTTCTCGGGAAAAGAAACCGGCAGGATGACGGCTGCATGTCCGGCAAAGCGATGCAGATCCCGCAGCCCGGTGCCTGAAGACGGCGCTTTGCAAAAGGAATTTGCATAACGAATGATCCTCTTCGGGAGAGGAACGGCCTGCCGGCAAGCCGCCCATGGGAAAGGCTTGTGCTTTGCAGTTTAAGGAAAAACACCGGAAGGAGGATGCGGATGCAGGATCCGGTTGCACGGCCGTTGAAGAAAGCGGCCGGCCTTGAAAGCGCGGACATCAAAGCGGCATCCATGGACCGGGGGAAAGAGGATGCGGCGGCGATGGTCCCGTGCATGCCGGAGGTCGTCCTCCAAGCGGCGCTTCCTTCCCCGTTTCAATCCATGAAGGAGTATATCCGGAGGCATTATAGACGGCAGATCCTGGCAGAGTTAGAAAATCGGGTCGCGAAGGGCATGCTGCAAAAGCCGGATGCCGGTGGGAGAGAGCCGGCGTTTCTTCGCCTGGGCGCCTGCACACTGGGAGACATGGCTTTCTGGCGGTGTGATCCTTATACAGTGCTTGCAGATTTGCGGGTCAAAGCAGAGCTCAATGCGAAAAAGCAGATCGTGACCCGTGATCTGTACTGCGAGCTGTTGATCGATATGCGAAAGAACGGGGCCTTTGAATTTGGGGAAGCGGGGCTGCTGGAGGAAAGGCCGGCGAGAAGCGGCTGGATGCTCAGCGGATACCTTGTTCCCATTCTGAGCAGGGAGGAGGTAGAACGGGGGGCCGAAGAACTGCTGCTGCGCTATTGTCCCCGTGCATGGACAAACAGGAGGGAGCACGATGCCTATATCCTCGCGGACAGAATGGGGCTGCGCGTGGAGCGGCTGCCTCTTTACAGGAAGAGAAGCACGCGCAGCATGTTGTTTTTTGATGACGGCACCATGCTTGCCGCCGAAGAGGATCGGGATGGCCGCATTCGCGGGAGGCCCCGCCTGGTCTGCATAAAAGCGGGAACCATTCTGATCAATACCAACGCGGTTCATAAGGATGCCTGCCAGATGGAGATCTATCATGAATGCATCCATTACGATTGGCATTTCATGTTTTTTCGCCTGCAGGATATGCAGCGCAGCGACGCAAGCGGGCTGAACACGGGGCGCGTCATCGTGGCGGAGGATAAGGCCATGCAAAACCCGATGAAATGGATGGAATGGCAGGCCCGGCGCGGAAGTTTCGGCCTGATGATGCCTCAGAGCCGGATGCGGCCCCTGATCGCGCAGATACAGGCCGATCCGGCCTGCGGCGGGCTGCATGCGGGGCAAAGGATGGACAGAATCGCCAGATGCATTGCGAGGGAATATGCTCTGCCCAAATACCGCGTGCGGGCCCGGCTCATTCAGCTCGGGTATATCGCCGCAAAGGGCGCGCTGAATTATGTGGACGGAGGCTATATTGAACCGTTTGCCTTTTCTCTGGATCATGGCGGAAAGAATTACAGCTTTGTCATTGGCCGGGAAAGTGCCTTTGCTTTATATCAGACCGATGAGACGTTTCGCCGCCATATTCAGAGCGGGCGGTATCTCTATGTGGATGGGCATATTTGCCGGAATGATCCCCGCTGTGTCCGGCAGAGGGCATGGGGGATGCGGCTGACCCCCTGGGCCAACGCACATGTCGATGTATGCTGTTTGCGGTTTGCTCATGTGTATGAGCGGCGCGGTGTCACGGATTGCCGTTTTGGCATCCTGCATAGCGATGAAGAGTATAACAGCCATTACTTGGCGTTTGCGCAGGGAAAGGGGCGAAATTCCGAGCGGGAGCAGCTGGAGGAAATGTCCCGGATGATGGAGGCTTTGCCCGCCACCTTTCACGAGGCCCTGACTTTTTTGATGAAACAGGCGCATGTGACCATTGAGGAACTGGAGGAGAAAGCGTTTCTCTCCGGCAGGACGATTTCCCGCCTGCGCACGGAAGAGCGCAGAGAGTATTCGCTCGACCAGGTGATGGCGATCTGCATCGCGCTGCATCTGCCTCCCTGGCTGTCGCGCGGCATGCTCCAGCGCGCCGGTTTTATTCTGCGTCCGACCAGGCAGCATCAGGCCTATCAGTTTATCCTGGATTGCCTGTTTATGGATTCGGTGGAGGATGTGCAGGCGTTTCTTCTGCGGGCCGGTTATCAGAAGCTGAGGCTGACAAGCCACGAAGCCTGAAAGCGCAGGGGGGAAGTTTCAGTCTTCATGGTCGCGATGCTTTTTGCCGGGAAGGGCCTGGCATGGCATGAGAAGCGCGATGCCGCCTGTGCAGGCTGCACCGGTTGGGATTTTTATTGCTCAATTGAAAAATCCCCTGCTTAAAGCAGGGGAAAACAGGCATTTGGCAATCCGGCAAGGTGGATCAGGAAAACTCCAGATAGGCGCCCTTCATGGGCGATGCGGCGTGCTCGCTGAACAGGCGCAGCACGCCTCTTTCATACTTGCGGGGCTTGGGGCTCCAGCGTGCGCGGCGCTCGGCCAGAATGGCGTCGATCTGCTCGGGCGTGCGGGGCTCTCCCCGTATTCCCACGATGTTCAGCCTGCGGGCAAAGACATCGATCTCGATCAGGTCGCCCTCTTCCACCAGCGCGATCGGCCCGCCGGCCTGCGCTTCCGGGCTACAGTGGCCGATGACCGGGCCTGTGGATGCGCCGGAAAAACGGCCGTCCGTGATCAGGGCGATGCTGCGGCCCAGTTCTCCGTCCGAGGAAATGGCTTCCGACGTATAGAACATTTCGGGCATCCCGCTGCCTTGGGGCCCCTCGTAGCGGATGAAGACCGCGTCTCCCTTTTGGACTTCGTGGCGCAGGACGGCGGCCAGGCATGCTTCCTCGCTGTCAAAGGGACGCGCCTGCAGCACGGCCCGATACATCTCCCTGGGGCATGCGGTGTGCTTGATGACCGCTCCCTCGGGCGCGAGGTTGCCCTTGAGAATGGCGATGGAGCCATCGGTTCCCAGGGCCCTGTCGCGCGGGCGGATGATGTCCGAGCGGGTAAGGCGGCAGCCATAGCGGGCGTTGAAGGATTCCAGCCGGCGCTGGCAGCGCGCATAAAAGCCGTCTGCCCGCAGTGCGGCGAGATTCTCCCCCAGCGTTTTTCCTGTGACAGTCATGACATCGAGGTGAAGCGCGTCCCGGATTTCTTCCATGATGGCGGGCACGCCGCCCGCATAGGAGAAACACTCGGCGGGCCAGCGGCCGGCGGGGCGCACATCCAGCAGATAGAGTGCACCGCGGTGCAGCCGGTCAAACGTGTCGCCTGTGATCTCAAGCCCCAGCTCGTGCGCGATGGCAGGCAGATGCAATAAGCAGTTGGTCGAGCCGGAGATGGCCGCATGCACCAAGATGGCGTTTTCAAAGCTCTCCATCGTCACGATCCGGCTGGGACGCATGGCGTCACGTCCGGCCATTTCCACCGCGCGCCGGCCCGCCTGCCGGGCATAGGCCAGAAGATCGGGACTGTCGGCGGGCATCAGGGCGCTTCCGGGCAGAGCAAGGCCCAGCGCCTCGGCCATGATCTGCATGGTGGAGGCGGTGCCGATAAAGCTGCATGCACCGCAGCCGGGGCAGGCGTTTTGCTTGGCCCATTCAAGCCGTTCCGGACCGATCTCCCCCCGCGCATATTGGGCGCTGTATTTGCCCAGCTGTTCCAGGGTGAGCATCTCGGGGCCGGCTTTCATCGTCCCGCCTGGAACCACGACCGCGGGGATATCCGCCCGCATCAGGCCCATCAGGTTGGCGGGCATGCCCTTGTCGCAGCTGGCCAGGTATACGCCGGCGTCAAACGGCGTGGCGCCCGCGTGGATTTCGATCATGCTGGCGATGATCTCGCGGCTGGCCAGGCTGTAGTTGATGCCGTCGGTGCCCTGGCTTTCTCCATCGCAGATGTCGGTGCAGAAGTAACGCGCGCCGTGGCCGCCGGCCTCACGGACGCCCCTGCGCACCTCCTCCACCAAAGCGCTCAGATGGCCGCTGCCCGGGTGGCTGTCGCCGGCCGTGCTCTCAATGAGGATCTGGGGCTTGGCCAGATCCTCCGGCTTCCAGCCGGTTCCGATTCTCAGCGGATCCAGTTCAGGCGCCAGCTTGCGCATCTTCTGGCTGACGAGTTCCATCGTCTTCCTCCCTTTTTATGTTGAATCGGAAAAAAACAGGCGCTGGCTGTTACCAGACGCGGCTGTTCCACTGCCACAGGTCGCAGTTGGCGCCGCACAGGGCGGCGATTGGCGCGCTGATTTCATGGAGCCTGTCAAGCAGATCTGCCGGAAGCCCGGTTTCAACCGCCTGGACGTTTTCTCTGAGCTGCTTTCTGGTGCGGCAGCCGGCAAGCACCGTGCTCACGGCGCGGTTGGACAGGATGAAGCCGATGCAAAGCGCACTGCAGGAGATGCCGCTTTCTTCGGAGACGCGCAGGAGTTCACGCAAAAACGTCTGCAGCTCTGCTTCCATACCGGGTCCGCCATGGCGGATTTGATCGTTGGTGCGGCTGTCAAAGTGCAGCGTGCGGCGGCGGACAACCGGAATCGCTTCAATGGAATCGTATTTGCCCGACAGGATCCCCTGCATCAGAGGCATATAGGCCATCACGCCGATGTTGTTTTTTTCCGTATAAGGGAAGACGGCCAGCTCAGCGCCGCGGTGGATGATGTTGTAAGCCAGTTCGTTGACGCAGATCTCAATGCCCATCTCTCTGGCGATCTCCATCTGCCCGACGCCGAAGTTGCTGACGCCAACCGCGCGGACAAGCCCTTTGTCCTTCACGTTCTGCAGCTGCTCCAGATTGGCGCGCAGCAGATCCTTGTCGTTGCACGGCCAGTGCATGAGCAGCACATCCAGATAGTCGGTACGCAGGCGCGCGAGGCTTTCCCTCACCTGCTGCTCATAGCTGGGAAGCGCCTCATAGGGAAGCTGAGGGATCTTGTTGCAGATGATCATTTTCTCGCGCAGCCCGTGGCAGCTGGCCTCTCCGAGCGCTTTTTCCGCCTCGCCGTCGTTGTAGACAAAGGCCGTGTCAAAGCAGTTGACCCCCATTTCAAGAGCCTCATGCAGCAGCGCTTCGCTTTCCGCCGCTTCCTGCGCGCCCCAGTAACTTCCGCTGCTGCTGCCGAATGTCCAGCAGCCCAGCGTCATCCGGCTGACCCGCATCTCCGAGCAGCCCAGCTTCACCTTTTCCATAAAGACACCTCCGTATGTTGCATTGTGTGTATGAGCAAAGGGGAATTTTTCCCTGACGGGACGGCTAGATCCGGCGCACCGTCTCTCCCCTGACCAGCTCCGTGGGGATGGTGATGCGGGATGGGATGCGCTGGCCACCAAACTGCTGCCACAGCTGTGCCTGAGCGGTGGCCTCGGCAATGGATTCCACATGCGTTTCAATGGATGACAGGGGGAACATCTGCGCATTTAAATTATCATAGCCCATGACGCTGATATCGTCGGGAACCTTCAGCCCGTACTGGCGGATGGCCTGCATGGCGCCAAAGGCCAGGCGGTCGTTCAGCCCAAATATGGCCGTGGGCATGGAGGAGCAGTTCTTGAGGTATTCCAGCAGGGCGTGCTGGCCGGATTCCTGCTCCCAGGAATCCGCCGGCAGAATGCAGGAATCGGGGATTTTAAGCCCGGCCTCGGCAAAGGCACGGCGGAATCCTTCGATCCGCTCCTCGCTGCAGATGTAGCTGCGCACACCGGACAGGATCAGAACGCGGCGATGGCCGCACTCAAGAAGGTACTTCCCGGCAAGATAGGCGCCGTTGAAGTTGTCCGACAGGATGGAGGGAATCCTCCGGTCGTAGCTGTTGACCAGCGTGCACGGGATGCCGTATTCGATCGCCATGCCGATCTGGCGGGGGGAAGTATTGCTCACAAAGATGATGCCGCTCAGGTTATAGTGTGCGATCGCCTTGGCCAGATCGTCCTGCTCATCGAACGTCGAATAGAGAAGGGAAAAATTGAATCGTTTCAGCTCGCGCTCAAGCACGCAGAAAAGTGTGGCGTAAAACGTCTGCGTAATGGCGTTTCCGCTGGGAAGAAAGAAGCCGATGTTGCGGTAAGACGACGCGGTATCCGGCGCTCTTTTATTGATTTTCTTATCAAGAACAACGCTGCCTTTTCCGGGGCGTTTCTCCACATAGCCCTCGTCGACGAGCATCTGAAGAGCCTTTCGAACGGTGCTGCGGTTGACGCCGTGCCGCTTTGCAATCTCGTTTTCCGGAGCGATGAGATCACCGCTGCGCAGGCTTTCGTCAAGAATCTGCGACTTGATTTCATCGTAAATCTGTTGATAGTAAAAAGGGATCTTTTCCGGCTGGGTTTTCTCTCTCATATCGCTTCATCCATCCATTCTGAAAGTCT
>DVMG01000166.1 GCA_018715105.1 Candidatus Ventricola intestinavium | reverse complement strand
TCTTCCCACGTGGGGTGGATCCGGGCAAATCGGAATCCGATCCCGGTTCGATCGGTTCGATCCCATGAATGAAAGCCATAAAAAGCCATGAATGAGAGAAAGGAAGGTCATTCCCCTATGAAAAGACGTGCAGCAGCCTTATTGGCCGCCCTGTTCACGCTCTTCTCGCTGTACGCCTTTGCGCAGGAAGAAAGCACGCTTTCCCCCGCGCAGCAGGCGGCTGCCGCCACGCAGCTCTATGGCGGCTCCACAAGCATCTCCTGGGCCCTGTTTGATGAGGGAGAAATCACAATGTCCGGCACCCTTGACGCGGGCGGCATGCCCAGCGACAGCATGCCGCTGTATGGCGTGGGCTCGGTCAGCAAGGTCTACACCGCGGCTGCGGCCATGTCTCTGGTGCAGGAAGGCCGCCTCGATCTGGATGAGCCGGTCGTAACCTATCTGCCCGAATTCACCATGGCCGATGCGCGCTTCCGGGATATCACCATGCGCATGCTGCTCAACCATTCTTCCGGGCTGATGTATGCGGGCATGCGCGACGCATTCCTGTTCGATGACCCGCAGAACAGCACGGCTGTGGATTCGCTCCTTGAGGAGCTGAGCACGCAGCGGCTGATCGCGGAGCCCGGCGCATACAGCGTGTATAACAACACGGGCTTTACACTGGCGCAGTTGGTCATCGAGCGCGTGAGCGGCATGTCCCTTGGCGAATATCTGAGCGAATCGTTCTTTGTGCCGCTGGGGCTGACGGACTCCTTCGCCTGCGCAGACGTGTTTGACCGCACGCGGCTCGCCCCCGCCTATCTGCCCATGCGGCCCGACACCGCTGTGGCCAGCGACACCGTCACCATCGCGGGGACAGGCGGCCTCTATGCCACGGCGGAAGACCTGGCGCGCTTCGGCGGCATGCTGGCCGGGGGCGGTCCGCTCAGCGATGATTCTCTGGCGGCCATGAAGGCGGATGAATACGCCCGCGGCCTCTGGCCGGAGGACAGCGAGAATGACGCGCTCAGCTATGGCCTGGGCTGGGATGCGGTGCACATGTTCCCCTTTAATCAGAGCGGCATTCAGGCGCTTTGCAAGGGAGGAGATACCAATCTGTATCACGCGGGCCTTGTCGTCCTGCCGGAATACGGCATGGCTGCGGCAGTGCTCTCTTCCGGAGGCGTGAGCACGTATAACCAGATGTTCGCCGCGCGCCTTTTAATCGACGCGCTCGCTGAAAAAGGCGTGATCGTTCAGGAAGACGCGGCCCTCCCCGAAGCCCATCCGGCGGATATGCCCCCGAAATGGACGGCATACTCCGGCCTGTATGGCACATCGACCTATCCGTTTGATGTGGCCATCGCGGAAGACGGCACCCTGACCCTGACCCTGCACGAGGAACAGGGCGGCACGGCGCAGACCCTCACCTACCGCGACGACGGAAGCTTCCGCGATGAAGCCGATTCCGTGCTGGTGCGGCTGATCCGCGCAGAGAACGGGGAAACCTACTTTTTCCAGCAAACCTATGTCAGCCTGCCCGGCCTGACGGGCATGGCCTCCTCGGCCTATGCCGCGCAGAAGCTGCCCGACAATCCGCTTGATGAGGATACCCTCGCCGCCTGGGAGGCGCGCAAGGGGAAAAACTACTTCCTGCTCAATGCCGGTTTTCGTTCGCAGCTCTACGCGTTGGCCATGCCGTATGCCTTCGTCTCGGAGAGCGGCACGCAGACCGGTTATGAGGGTTCCAACGCGATCACCGGTCCGGATACCGCCGCCGCTGTTTTGAACATTCCCGGCACGGCGGGACGCGACACGATGGATATGGAATTCTACACGCAGGATGGTGTGGAGTATCTCACCGCCCCCGGCTATCTCTATGCCGATGACGCGATCGTGCAGCCGCTTTCCAGCCGCCAGACCGTCACCATCGCCGGAGAGGGCTATGCCTGCTGGTTCCTCGTCGGAGACGAGCTGGCGGGCCGGACGATGACCGTCACGCTGCCTGAAAACGGCTCTTTCGCCGCCTATGGAGCGGACAAGAGCCCCACGGCGAGCTCCGCCGCCTACGGCGATACGAGCGTTGTGCTGGAGGCGGGCGGTTATGTGGTGTTCGCCGGCGAACCGGGCGCCACGTTTGATGTCAGCGTCGAGTGACGTTCAGAAAAAAGGCGCTTGTGCGCTCCCTTCCCTCTCTGGGTGAAGAAACGAAAGCGGCCCGTGGGCAGTCCCACGGGCCGCTGTTTCCGTTTTCTCAAAGGCAGGCCGCCGGCGCGAAGCGCCCACGCAGGTTTGCCCTCAGCGGAAAAGCAGATACGCCAGCGCTATGCACAGTGCCGCAAGGGCAAGGTTGAGCAAAAAGCGCGTCATCTCCGGCATCAGGGAGATCCGGGCGCGGGCTTCTTCTCCAAACGCCTCCGTGCGTCCGGCCAGATGCCTGAACCGTTCACGGCTCTTCCCGCGCAGGTCCCTCAGGCGCAGCAACGCGCCGCCCGCAAGGCGCTCCCCCCTCCGGCAGGCCCCCTCGTGCATCCGGCGGATCCATGCATGCGCGCGGGAAACGCAGCCGCGCGCCGCACGAGCCCAACGCTCTCCCGATACCAGGCGGTCCGCACAGCCGCAGATCGCCTTGGCAGCGCCGCACAGCAGCCGGGCCACGGTATCCGTCAGGCTGTCCAGCATCCGGGCTGCGGCGGTTCCCACATAGATCAGCGTCACGAGCACGGGGCGATAGATGCGGCGCTCAAGCACTTGCTCGCTGCCCAGCGCAGCCAGCAGGCCGCCCAGACGCAGCAGCGCGCCGATTGCCGGACGATATACCCGTTCCTCGATATCCATCCGGGATGGCCAGCGATCCACGTATACGCGCGTACCGCCCTCCCTGCGCATGAGCAGCGGACGGATCACCCCCAGATAGACCCCCACGCCGATGCCCAGGGAGATACACGCTCCCTTGAGGTTGACCGCGGAAAAGTATTCAACCGCATGCGCCGGCCGGCCGGCATGCAGGAAGGGCCCCGCCAGATCGGCAAGGGGATCCATCATCGTGTGAGGCATCATTCCCAGCACGGGCACCAGCAGCGCGCCGGCCGCAAGCGCCAGCCTGAAGAGGGCATGGATATACGGCCGGTGTCCCGGCTGTGCGCCTTCCGGACGCTTTTCCCAGAACAGGCAGATGTAAAGCTTGAGCATATACGCGCTGGTCAGCCCACCGCTGAAGAGATACACCCATTCAGCCAGGGTATAAAGGCCGGCCCCCACGGTTCTCCCCTGTCCGGCAAGCAGATGCACATATTCCACGATGCCTTCGTGAATCAGCGTCTTGGAAATATAGCCGGAAAACAACGGCACCCCCATCAGGCCCAGCGCGCCCATCAGAAAGGCCGCATGCAGAAACGGTTTGCCTCGGCCAAAGCCGCGGATCTCATTCAGGTTGAGCTGGTGCAGGTTCATATGCACCACGCCGGCCGCCATAAACAGCACCAGCTTAAACAGCGAATGATTGAGCATATACAGCAGGGCGCCGCGCGCGGCCAGTGCGTTTTCCTCCCCCAGCAGGCAGCTCATGGCCACGCCCGTGAGGATAAACCCGATCTGCGACATGGAAGAGCATGCCAGCGTTCGCTTGAGGTTGACGGAAAACACGGCCAGCACCGCCCCGCCCAGCATGGTGATCAGCGCAAGCACAAGCAAAAGATTGCCCCAGACGCGGTTTCCCCCAAACAGGCCGGCGGATATCACGATCACGCCATACAATCCGGCCTTGGTCAAATAACCCGACAGCAGCGCAGACGCCGGGGCGGGCGCAACCGGATGCGCCTTCGGCAGCCAGATATGCAGGGGAAACATCCCCGCTTTTGCGCCGAATCCCAGCAAAATGCACAGGCATGCCGCCCACAGCGTTCCCCTGTCCGTGCAGGAGGCGGCTGCGGCGTGCAATTCGCTGATGCGGAGCGTGCCCAACGCCGTATACAGCAGAAACAGCCCCATGAGCAGCACCATGCCGCCGATAACGGCCACCGCCAGATAGGTCTCGGCCGCGCGCAGCGCCTCCGGGGTTTCATCATGCGCCACCCAGGCATAGGAGGTCAGCGACATGATTTCAAAGAAAAGAAAAGCGGTCAGCAAATCCGCTGAAAGGAACACGCCCAGCGCCGCTCCCAGCGTCATCAGATAAAACAGATAATAGCGGTTGCGGTTGTGATAGCGGCGCGCAAAATACTCCCTGGAAAACAGGGCGGCCAACAGCCACATTCCACCGCCCACCAGGGCATACAGGGCCCGAAAGCCGTCAAGCTCAAAACTCAGGCCGAAGCCGCACAGCCCCGGAAGATCCAGGGTGAGCGTCTGCCCGTTTTCCGCTTTCAAAAAGGCCGCGGCAGCGAGAAGAAACTCGAAAAGGCACAGGAGGATGACCGCCCGGTTGCGTGCCTCCTTGTTATGCCTGCCCAGCGCATAGGCGGGCAGACAGACGGCCATTGGAAAAAAGACGAGAAGGGCAAGCAGCATGGTTTTCCTTCTTTCCCCAGCGTTTCCCTCAGAAGATGGATGCGGATGCCGCCGCGACGGCCTGCATCAGCGGCTGAGCCAGAATACCGGTGAGCAATGCCGCAGCCGAAAGCAGGATCATCGGCGCCGTCATTCTCCTGCCCGCCTCCTTGTTTTCAAGGGATGCGTAATCATAATCATCCCCCGGGAAGAATCCATGGATTGTCACGGGCAGCAGGTATGCGGCGGTGAGCAGCGCGGAGACAATCAGCACCACCGGGCCCACGATGGCCAGCGCCCCCGGCCCTTCGGTCAGCGATCCTGTGGCCAGCTGCCACTTGCTCACAAATCCGCCCGTCGGCGGGATGCCGATCAGGCCCAGCGAGGCGATTGTAAAACACCAGGTGGTCACGGGCATCTGCTTACCGATGCCGCGCAATTCCCGCACATAGGTTTTTCCTGTCTGGTGAATGATCGCGCCGGCGCACAAAAACAGCGCGCCTTTGGTGACGGCATGCGCCACCACATGCAGCATCGCGCCGGAAAAACCCGTAGGCGCCATCAGCCCCAGGCCAAAGAGCACGTAGCTCACCTGAGACACGGTGGAATAGGCCAGCCGCTTTTTAAGCAGCGGCTCGCGGAAGGCCAGCATCGAGCCCATAAACACGGTGATCAGCGTCAGCGTCAGGAAACCTTCCTGCACCCATGTGCCGCGCAGCGTATCCGCGCCCACCAGGAAGTAGATGACGCGCAGCACGGCCAGCACACCCGCCTTGGTGATCACGCCGGAGAGCACAGCCGAGGCCGGGGCCGGGGCCACCGGGTGCGCGGTGGGCAGCCATCCATGCATGGGGAACATGCCCGCCTTGGTGCCAAAGCCGATGAGAACCATGAACGTGATGAGCAAAAGTCCCTCAGGAACATCGCCGGACAGGGGCACGCCGCCGGGCGTAAAGGTGACCGTGCCCAGATAATGATGGAAAAAGAAGATGCCCAGCAGGCCCAGCATGGCCCCGAACACCGAATAGACCAGATACTTGATGCCCGCCGACACAGCCTGCGGCGTGCGCTCATGCACAACCATCGGCACGGACAGCAGCGTCATCATCTCGTAAAAGACATAAAGCGTTACCATGGATCCGGCATAGCACTGCCCGAGCAGCGCCGAGAGCACGGCCATGTAAAACACCTGATAAAAGCGCTCGTTCGGATCATGATCCATATACGACAGCGCGAAAACAGCCGAAAGCAGCCACATGCTGCTCATCACCACCGCAAAGATCGAGCCAATCCCATCGATGCACAGCTCAATGCGGAGGGTCGGCGTCATCTCAAGCAGCAGCATGTGCTGCGGTCCCTGCGCAAAACACAGCGCAAGAACCAGCAGAATCTCCAGCCCCAGTGCGATGCACATCAGGTTGCCGCGCAGGCGGCGATCCCCGCGTGCCGCCGGCAGGAAAAACAACCCCAGGCCCGCGAGCGCAGGCCAGAATACGACGAGCAGCAAAAACATCTTCACGGTCATTTCCTCCTCATCCCGGGCGCAGGCCGGCCGTAGGTCCGGCCCGGTGCGGCGCAGGGCTTTGGACATGCCGCCTCCCTGCAGCCAACAACGCCATTCATGGGTTCATTGTATCTATACATTCCGCCCTTGTCAACCGGTTTTGTAGGGGTTTCTCTTTTCAGCGCGTTTACGCATC
>DVMG01000165.1 GCA_018715105.1 Candidatus Ventricola intestinavium | reverse complement strand
GAGATCAAGGTTGCGCGCGCGGTGCAGCTCCTCTCTCAGGCAGGCGGTGTGGCCGTGCTGGCCCATCCCATGGAACTCCGCCTGGGCGACATGGCCCTGGAGGCGCTCGTTCGGGAATGGAAGACACAGGGGCTTGCGGGCATGGAGGTCTACCATCCCAGCGCCGCGGCCAATCATGCCGCACGTCTGTTGTCCATGGCCAGGCGGGAGAACCTGCTGATCACAGGCGGGAGTGATTTTCATGGAGAAGAGGTTCGCAATGTGTGCATCGGCCAGGGGCTTGACCGCTGGCAAAGCATGCAGGAGGATGTGAGAACGCTGCTCAGGCGAATCGGAGATTGAAAGCTTGGCGCTGAAGCGGAAGGCTCTCTCAAAACGGTGCTCATGCTGAAAAACTTAAACGGGAAAAACGAGGGTCGGGAATCTCCCGGCCCTCGTTTTTGTGGGATCATGCAGCCCAGCGGCACGCATCAGGTGGCCAGCAGGCCCGCAGCGCGCATGTTCGCCAGCAGTTCGTTGAATTGAGTCACCACATCGCCGGTGCCGGTCGCATCGGTGACGGCGGCCGCGGCGGTTACAACGCCTGTAGGACCGGTCGCTCCTGTGGGGCCTGTAGGACCGGTGGGGCCGGTTGCACCGGTTGCGCCGGCCGTACCGGCCGTGCCTTGCAGACCCTGAGCACCGGTAGGACCAGTGGGGCCTGTGGGACCGGTTGCGCCGGTTGCGCCGGCCGTACCGGCCGTGCCCTGCAGACCCTGAGCGCCAGTGGGACCGGTAGGACCGGTGGGGCCTGTGGGGCCGGTTGCACCGGTTGCGCCGGCTGTACCGGCCGTGCCCTGCAATCCCTGAATGCCCTGCAGGCCCTGAGCGCCAGTGGGACCGGTAGGACCGGTGGGGCCTGTGGGGCCGGTTGCGCCGGTTGCCCCCGGAGCTCCCTGAGGACCCTGGGGCCCTTGCGGCCCTTGTGGGCCGGTGGGGCCCATGATGCCCTGCGGCCCTGCGGGACCGACGGGCCCCTGAGGGCCTGCCGGACAGACCGGGCAGGTCGGGCAGGATGTCGGCGGGCAGGAGGGGTTGCACGAATTGTTGCACGAATTGTTGCAACCGCATCCGTTCTGCGCGCCGCAGCAATTGTTGGCGTACGTTTGGCCAGACAGGTTAGCCGAATTGGCGACATAGTACGGCAATAGAGTCACCTGCTTTCATGATGATGGAAATGGGGGAACTTGTTTTTTGCTCCCTGGCATACTCTATGATATCCGGCACGGAGGCGTGCGGGAGGAACCCGGGCTGTTTTATAAGGAGGAAGAGCATGACGGAAATCTCGCTTTGCATGATTGTCAAAAACGAGGAATCGTGCCTGGCGCGCTGTCTTGAAAGCGTGAAGGGGGCCGTGGACGAGATCATCATTCTGGATACCGGATCGACGGACAGAACCAAGGAGATCGCCCGGCAGTTTACCGAATCCGTTTATGACTATGCGTGGGAGGATGATTTTGCCGCAGCGCGGAACGCCTCGCTTTCCCACGCCAGCAAGCCTTTCCTGTTCTGGCTGGATGCAGACGATGTGCTCGAGCGCAGCGAAAAGGAAAAACTCATGGCTCTTAAAGCAAAGATTGATGAGCATGTGGATGCCGTCATGCTGCCTTACCATGCTGCATTTCATGCGGATGGCACGCCCGCACTGATCTACGAACGGGAACGCATCGTGCGGCGGGATGCGGGCTTTGTGTTCAGCGGTGTGGTGCATGAAGCCATGGCGGTCAGCGGAAACGTGATTCATGAGGATATCGTCATCCGGCATCAGAAACAGGATAAGGAGCGCAATCCGCGCCGCAATCTGATGATTTATGAAAAATGGCTTGCACGCGGACGAAGGATGAGCCCCAGAGACGAGTATTATTATGCCCGGGAGCTCATGGATTGCGGAGAGACGGCGCGCGCGGAGCAGGCGTTCGCCCGCTTTTTAAGAATGGATGGATGGATTGAAAACCGGATTGATGCCTTTGTGCAGCGCGGAAACTGCCTCATGCGGCTGGGACGAAAGGAGGAGGCCAGACGATCGTATCTGGAGGCGCTGCTCTGCGCCCCCCGCGCCGAGGCGCTCTGCGCACTGGGAAACTGCCTGATGGACGAAGGAGACCTGCATACGGCCGCTTTTTGGTACCGTGCGGCCATGATCTGCGAAAGGCCCACGCATTCCGGGGCCTTTGTGCTGACGGATGCGTATGGCTACATTCCGGCTTTGCAGCTGTGCGTGTGTTATGACAGGATGGGTCTGTTTAAGCTGGCCTCTCAGATGAACGAGCAGGCGCTGCTCGCGCGGCCGGGAGACCCCACGGCGCTTTCCAACCGCGCATATTTTGAAAGCAGGCTGGCTGAGCAGGAGGCGGATACCGCGTCATGACCGGTGCCGGGAAGAGCTTGAACGGGTGAAAACAGGCATCAAAACAATATAAAAAGGAAACCAATTTCTTTCTGGGGAGGGCGGAAAAGACGAAAAGATGGGCGGTAGGGCTTTTCATTGCCCTGGTTTTTATGTATAATCAGTGTGGAGGCTTGGCGCAGGGCGATACAAGCGCCAAGGCGGCCTGCGTGCTTGAAATGGACACGGGGCGTGTGCTTTTTGAGAGCAACATGCACAGCCGGCTGCCGATGGCCTCAACCACGAAGGTGATGACCGCGTTGCTGGCCATCGAGAGGGGAAACCTTCAGGATCCCGTCACCTGCTCGGAACATGCATTTGGCGTGTCCGGCACGTCGATCTACCTGCAGCAGGGGGAGACGCTTACGCTGGAGGAGATGCTGCTGGGGCTGATGCTCTCCAGCGGCAACGATGCGGCGGTTGCCATTGCCGAGCATATCGGCGGAAGTCTCTCGCAGTTTGTGCAGATGATGAATGAGCGCGCGGCGCAGATCGGGGCGGTCAATACCCATTTTTCCAACCCGCATGGCCTGCCGGATGATACGCATTACACCACGGCGTATGATCTGGCGCTCATTGCGCGCGAGGCGATGGGCAATCCCGTGTTTCGCAGGTTGGTTTCCACGCAGCAGGCCACGATCCCCTGGGAGGGCCGCTCCTACGACCGTCAGCTGAAAAACAAAAACCGGCTGCTTACCTCTTATCCGGGGGCGACGGGCCTGAAGACGGGTTACACAAGCCGCGCGGGGCGCTGCCTCGCCTTTGGCGCGCAGCGCGACGGGATGGAGGTTGTCGGCGTGGTGCTGGGCTGCCAGGACTGGTTTGATGAGGCGGAACGCCTGATGGATGGCTGCTTTGAAACATACACCATGGCGCATGTGCTCGGGCCGATGGAATCCGCCGGGCAGATTGCCGTGGAGGAGGGGCGTTCGCAGACGGTGCAGCTGTGCGTCATGCAGGAGCTGGCGGCGCCTCTTGCGGAGGGAGAGACCGCGCAGATCGTGCTGGATGTTCCGGAATGCGTGACGGCGCCGGTTTATCCGGGAATGCATGTGGGGACGGCGCACCTGGTTGTGGGCGGGCAGGAATATGCGCAGTGTGAGGTGGTGGCCAGCGAACGGGTGGACGGCCGCTCTCTGGTGCTGGATGTGCGCAGGATTCTCTCAAAATGGGTGCTTTGACGTTCCCCGACGAGGAGCAGGAAGATCGAAAAAATCAAGAAGTGGGATAAAGAGGGCTTGAAATCATGAGGCTTCAGAAATACATGGCGTTGTGTGGAGTGGCCGCCAGAAGAAAATGTGAGGACATGATCCGAGACGGCCGTGTGACGGTCAACGGCCGGATGATCACGCAAATGGGCACACAGGTGGAGGAAGGCGATGTGGTGGCGGTGGATGGCGCGGTCATTTCGCCCGAGACGCAGAAGCGCTATATTCTCTATCATAAACCGGCGGGAGAGGTCACAACGGTCAGCGATGAGAAGGGGCGTGAAACGGTGATGGATCGCTTTGCGGGCTTTCCCGTGCGTCTCTATCCCGTGGGAAGGCTTGATTATGACAGCGAGGGCCTGCTGCTGCTCACCAATGACGGTGAGCTTGCGCAGCGGCTTACGCATCCTTCCTGCGAGGTTCAGAAGGTTTACCTGGCCCGCGTGAGTGGGAACCTGAGCCCGGATGCGCTCAGAAGCCTGCGCCGCGGCGTCTTCATGGAGGGGGACGAACGGCGTACCTGTCCGGCGCAGGTGCGCGTTGTGCGTGAAGAAAGCCTGTTTTCGGATGTGCTGGTCACGATCCACGAAGGAAGAAACCGGCAGGTTCGCCGGATGTTTGAAGCGGTGGGACACAAGGTGCTCCTGCTGCGCCGTGTGCGCTTCGGTCCGCTTGAGCTTGGCGGCCTAAGCCGCGGGCAATGGCGTGAGCTGACGCAGGAAGAGGTGGCCCGTTTGAAAGAGGCCGGCGCCGCTCCTGCGCATATGCGGCCGGGCCGCGGCCCAAATCTTCCATCTTGAACCATATAGAACTTACGCATCAACAAACAGAGGGTATGGATATGAAAAGCGATTTAACCTGTCCTGTGGAGATCGTCTCTGTGTCGATCCAGCGGGATACCGGGGATACAAAAGAGAGC
>DVMG01000164.1 GCA_018715105.1 Candidatus Ventricola intestinavium | reverse complement strand
GCGGAACCAGCTTTGACAGGCCGGACTTCCAGCGCATGATTGCCGATATCGAGGACAGAAAGGTCAACATGGTCATCACCAAGGACCTGTCCCGTCTGGGCCGTGACTACATCATGACCGGGCACTACATGGAGCGGTACTTCCCGGAAAAGAGAGTTCGCTACATTTCTCTGCTGGACGGCATCGACACCGGCGTGGAATCCTCCGCCAACGACATCACCCCGTTCCGTGCCATCATGAATGACATGTACGCCAAGGACATCTCCAAGAAGATCAAGTCCGTCAAGCACGACAAGCAGCTGAAGGGGCAGTTCATCGGTGGAAAGCCCATGTACGGCTACAAGATGCACCCGACGGAGAAGAACAAAATCGTCATTGACGAGGAGGCCGCCCCCGTCGTGCGGCGCATTTTCGCCATGGCGCTGGAGGGCGTCAGCTGCCGGCAGATCGCCGTTCGACTCAATGAGGAGCATATCCCCGCGCCGTCCGTCTACAGCGGCTTGAACGTTGGCAGAAAAGGCCCCTATGCCGGCCAGTGGTCCAGCGAACGCATTTCGGAAATGCTGCAAAACGAGACCTACGTCGGCCATATGGTGCAGGGGCGCACGGTCAAGATCAGCTACAAGTCGAAGAAATGCCTGAAGCAGGCGCGGGAGGACTGGGTTGTGGTGGAAAACACCCATGAGCCGCTGATCGATCAGGAAACCTTCCAAAGGGTGAGGCTGCTCATCAGCAGCCGGAAGCATACCCGCAGCAGGATGTACGACTTCCTGCTCAAGGGCCTGATTTTCTGCCACGAGTGCGGCCATCCTCTGGCGGTCGTCAACCGGCCCACGGCGGACGGATCCCAAAGGCTGTTCTTCGTCTGCCGAACGTACCAACGGTTCACCAAGGCGGGTATCTGCACCTGCCATTCCATTAAAGAGGAAACGGTCACGCAGGCGGTGATTGGGAAGGTGCGCGAGGTCTGCAAGGCTTTCATGAATCCGGTCAGCCTGCAGCCCATTGCCGTAGCCGCGGTGGAGCAGGCGCGCAGGACGGACAGCCATGAGGCCGAGATTCAGCGGCTTCACATCAGGATGGATGGCTTGACCGCCAAGCTGGATAAGGTCTACATGGACCGGCTGAGCGGTTTGCTGGCGGAAGCGGACTTCGAGCGGATTTACAAGCGCATCCGCATGGAGCGCGAGGCGCTGGAGGAAGAACTGCGCGCGCTGGAGGCGCAGAGGAAGTGCCCGGTCAGCACAGAGGATCGGGCGCGGGAGCTGGTTGCGCATTTTCTCGCTTCTGTTTGCACCAGCCGGGAGCTGCTGGTTAGCCTCATCGAGCGCGTGGAGCTGACCGAGGACAAACAGATCATCATCCGGTTCCGCTTCCGCGAGCTGGAAGCGATTTCCTGATTATAGGAAATTGCGCAAAAAATCGTATAGCGGGCACCGAATGGCTTGATTTGGCAAAGCTGTTCGGAGCGGAAGCGGGCACTGCACGCAGGGGCAAGCGTTTACAATAGGCGGGCTGCTATGTATCGCGCATTGAGAAAAAAGCCATGGACCGGCTGAAGACGGCGTTTGAGTCGGGGGTGCGGTTATCGTAAACCGGGATGAGCGCCTCCCGAATGCAGCCGTGCATGGATCTCATGAGGCAGGGGAAACGGCATGGCGGCGTGCTCAGAAGCAGCGCTCCCCGGTCATGATCGTGCGAAAAGAGGAAATGCGGCTTTGTCTCCCGGTTTGAAAAGGGAGAAAAGCCGCGTTTCCTTTCCGTCGGTTTTGTTCCCTCGGCTTTGCCCGTTTCAGCCGGCATCCGGTTTGCCCCGTGCAGGAAACGGAATGCAGGAAACCGGCTTGGCTTTTTAACCGGGCGGAGGGATTTCGCGCATGGCGCGGCTTTCCCGATGGCAACGGGGGAAGGCGTGCGCAGATCCGCCCCATTTTGTACGCCACAGACTTCCAGTGCTTTTTTTGCGCACAGCACTTGCCATTTTGCGCGTGAAAGGGTACAATAGAACCTGTGTAGACAGGAGTTAGACGATCATGACAGCGGATGAATTTTGCCTGCGCCTTTTAAGGGACTGCGCCGTGCCTCGCGGCGGGCATGTGCTCGTGGCTGTGAGCGGCGGTGCGGATTCCACGGCGCTGCTTTGTTTTTTCTGCGAGGTGAGGGACATGTATCCGCTCACCCTCTCCTGCGCACATGTGGAGCACGGCATTCGCGGAGAAGCGTCCTGGAGGGACATGGAGTTTGTCCACGATTTATGCGGGCGGCTCGGCGTGCCGTTTTACGGCGCGCATGTGGATGCGCCGGGGCATGCCCGCGGCTGTGGCCTGGAGGATGCGGCGCGCACACTGCGATACGATTCTCTGCAAAAGACGGCGAAGAAGATCGGGGCGGACTGCATCGCGCTGGCGCATCACAGGGGCGATCAGGCGGAGACGGTGCTTCTTCACGCGGCACGAGGAAGTGACCTGCGCGGGTTATGCGCGATGCGCATGCGCAGGGGAAATCTGATTCGGCCGCTGCTCATGCAGACATCCGAAGAACTGCGCGCCTATCTTGCCTCGATCGGCCAGCCGTGGCGCGAGGATGAAAGCAACCGCTGTGAGGAGTATGCGAGAAACAGAATCCGGCTGCGGGTGATGCCGGAGCTGGAGAGGACCTGCCCCGGTGCGCAGGCTGCGCTCGCCCGGCTGGCCCGCGCGGCGCAGCGCGATGAGGATTACTTTGAACGCCAGATCGAGGCGCTGCCCCTGCGGGTGATCCCGCTGGTGAATGGCGTGGCGCTGGAGCGTGCACAACTGCAAGAGCTGCACGAGGCGCTGCTTGGCCGCGTTCTCGTGAAACTGGCAAAGGAGGCGGGGATGCCGGCTCCGGAAGCTGCGCAGGTGGATTCCCTTGTGCGGCTGCTGAATGACGGAGAGGCCTGCGTGAACCTGAACGGCGGCGGACGCGCGCGAATAGGCCGGCACTACCTGTGCATGACATGGGAGGACGCGCCCGTTCAGGACACGCCTCTTGCACAGGAGGGGATAACGGATACGCCGTTTGGTGTCTTTCACGTGCGGGACGCGCAGGAAGGGGAGACGGGGGATGGGCTTGGCAGCCAGGCAATTCCCCTGCGCCTGCTGGAAAACGCGCGTGTGACATCCCGCCTGAACGGGGATGCGTTTGTTCCGTTTGGGAAGAACAGACCGGTCAAACTGAAAAAGCTGATGATCGACGCCGGAATTGAGCGCGCCATGCGAAAGAGCATGCCTGTGCTCAGGGGGCCCTCGGGAATCCTCTGGGCGGTCGGGCTGCGGCCCGCCGAGGCATGCAGGGCGGATGCCGGAGAAAAACGCAAGCTGATCGAGTTTCAGGGTTCGTGGCCACGGTGCACATCCGGCGGCCGGGACGACAATC
>DVMG01000024.1 GCA_018715105.1 Candidatus Ventricola intestinavium | reverse complement strand
ACCATTTATTTCATAAAGGAAAGGATTCATACACATGAATATTCGCATCATCACCGATTCTGCCGCTGATTTTACGCAGCAGGAGCTGGCCGCGCATCACATTCACTGCGTGCCGATGACCATCACATTCGGAGAAGAAGCCTTTACCGACGGGGTGACGCTGAGCCCGGATACTTTCTGGCAGCGCCTTCTCGCCGGGGAAACGGCCAAAACTTCGCAGCCTTCTCCGGACGCCTTTCTCTCCGCGTTTGAGGATGCCCGCGCTGCCGGAGACGCCGTGGTCTGCGTGCTTCTCTCTTCCGCGCTTTCCGGCACGCTGCAAAGCGCGATGATCGCCCGGTCCATGATCGACTATGAGCCGATCTATCTCGTCGATTCGCTCACAGCTGCCGTCGCGCAGAAAGTCCTCGTGCTGCGTGCGTGCCAGCTCCGGGAGGAGGGACGCCTTGACGCTGCGCAGATCGCCCGGGAGCTGGAAGATTTCCGAAGCCGCATCCGTCTCTATGCCGCGCTGGATACGCTCGTCTATCTCGCTCGCGGCGGGCGCATTCCCAAAGCGGCGGCCAGCCTAGGCACGCTTGTGCAGCTTAAGCCGCTTGTCACCGTCGGCACGGATGGCCTGGTCGAAATGGCCGGTAAAGCCATTGGCCTGCACCGGGCCAGTGAGGCGCTCATCAAGCTGACCAAGGGTCATGCGATAGACCCCTCGTTCCCCGTGATTCCCATCTATGCCCATACGCCGGAGAATTGTCTCTCCTTCGTCAAAAAGCTTCAGCAGGCCGGCATTCCCTGCCGCCCGGAAGATGCAACCCCCATCGGTACAACCATCAGCACCCATATCGGCCCGGGCGCCTATGGTCTGGTGTTTGTGGAAGAGGCCTGACGCTTTTTGTTTGAAAAAATGCCCGCTCCCTCTCTGGGGCCCGGCCGGGGCAAATGCATCCACGCACCGCGAAAAGATCGCCCGTATGGTTGAACCGATCCGCAGAAAAGCCCAAAATCCGCTTTCTTCCGTTGTAGAAAGCGGATTTTGGGCGCTTGACTTCTCTCCCGATTCATGCTATCTTACCCAAGGACTGGCGGCGAAAGCCGGCGCCATGGACCGTTGACAAAAGCGTTCTCTCCCCGGAGGGGGGAGAAACAAAGCCTTGATTCCGCGAAGAATCCTCTTTGGAGAGAGAATGTTCTGATGTCAACAACCTGTGGCGCCGGAAGCCGGCGCCGGATATCTTTAGGAAGAGCAGGAAGTGTTGATCCGTCATGGCCGCATCCGAAACAATCTCCACGGGTGCCCCGATGTTTGACCGTTCCGCGCTGGTACGGCTGATTCTGCCCATGCTGTTTGAGCAGATTCTGAGCGTGACGATGGGGATGGCTGATACCCTGATGGTTTCCGGCGTGGGAGAGGCCGCCGTATCCAGCGTGAGCCTGGTAGACAGCATCAACGTTCTGATCATTCAAATTCTCTCGGCTCTGGCCACCGGCGGCGCGGTCATCGGCAGCCAGTATCTGGGGCGGCAGGATACCGGCAATGCCCGCCGCAGCGCCGCCCAGCTCTACACCGTGCTGGCTTTTTCAACGCTGGCGGTCATGGGCGTCACCCTGCTGTTTTGCCGGCCGATCCTGAGGATCGTGTTTGGCCAGATCAGCGAAGATGTGATGCGCTTTGCTCAGACTTACCTGATCATCAGCGCCCTGTCTTATCCCTTTATCGGGGCGTATAACGCCGGCGCGGCGCTCTTCCGCGCGCAGGGCAACAGCCGGGTCAGCATGTTGGCCAGCCTGGTGATGAATATCATCAACATCACCGGCAACGCCATCCTGATCTATGGGTTTGGCATGGGGGTTCTGGGCGCGGCGCTGGCCACGCTGGCGGGCCGGATTTTTGCCGCCTTGTGGATCCTGCATCAGCAGCAGTCGCACGATAATCCCCTGCGCATCGGCTGCCTGGCCGACATGAAGCCGGAGCGCGGCATGATCCTGCGGATCCTGCGCATCGGCATTCCTTCCGGGCTTGAAAACGGCATGTTCCAGATTGGCAAGCTCTGTGTCAGCAGCCTCACTTCCACCCTGGGCACCTCGGCGATTGCGGCCAACGCCGTGGCCGGTTCCATCAATACCCTGACCAATATCCCCGGCAGCACGATGAGCCTGGCGATGATTCCCGTGGTGGGCCGGTGTCTGGGCGCCGGGGAAAAGCAGCAGGCCAAGCGTTATGCGGTGCGGCTGCTGGGAATCGCCATGGTGGGCATGGCGGCGTCCAGTGTAGTTCTCTATTTCGGCGCGCCCCTGTTCTGCCGGCTGTTTAACCTGACTGCGGAAGCCACCGACATGTGCGAGCAGGTGCTGCGCTGGTTTGCGGTGTTCAGCATCTTCTTCTGGGCGACCAGCTTTACCCTGCCCAATGCGCTGCGGGCCGGCGGCGACGCCAAGTTCACCATGGCCGTCAGTATGGTGAGCATGTGGCTGTTTCGGGTGATGCTGTGCTATGTATTTGTGCAGTCCTTCCACATGGGGCTGCTGGGCGTTTGGCTGGGCATGTTTATCGACTGGATCTGCCGCAGTCTGCTGTTTCTCATCCGGTTTGTTCGCGGGCGGTGGATCGAGCATCAGGTTATCTGACATGTGCTGCGGCCGCAGGACAGTTCAATCCTCCGGTTTTCACGCCCAAACTGCGGTTTGCTCAAGGAAAGAACGCTTTTAGGAAAGAAAGCTTTTGCGGACAGGCAAAGCGCCGTCCTCCCGGCCGGGAGAGGACGGCGCTTTTTTCCTTTTTCTTTTTCCCTTTTCTTTTCGGCCTGCGTTTGGGCATAAAACCCCGGCTCTGTGTCAGACCGCCTTCGTGATCTGCTGCCCCTGCTTGGTATCCTTGAGCACATAGCCCAGCGCCGTGATCTCATCGCGCAGGCGGTCGCTCTCCGTCCAGTTTTTTTCTGCGCGGGCCCTGGCGCGCGCCTCAAGCAGGGCCTTCACATGCTCGTCCTCCTCGCCCTGCGCGCCCTTCCTGCGGGTGAGCAGGCCGCACACGCCGCTCAGCTCGCACAGCGCATCCAGCGCTGCCTGCACAGCCTGCCTGGGGCTGCTTTCATCGAGCGCGGCATTCGCCGCGCGCACCAGCTCAAAGAGATTGCCCAACGCATCGGCGGTATTCAGGTCGTCGTCCATCGCGGCGTCAAAGCCGTCGCGCGCAGCCCGGATGCGGGCCATCAGTTCTTCCTCCCGCTCTCCCATCTCGCCCTCTTTCGCGTTGCTGAGCAGGAATTCATACCGGTCACGCGCGTTGTAAAGGCGGTCAAGAGATGCCTTTGCCTGCTCGATCATCTCCCGGGAGAAATTGATCGGGCTGCGGTAATGCGCGCCGAGCATGAACATGCGTACAGCCTCCAGATCGAATTCTTTGGAGATCTCCCGCACGGTAAAAAAGTTGCCGGCCGACTTGCTCATCTTCTGGTTGTCCACGTTGATGAAGCCGTTGTGCATCCAGTAGTGAACAAAAGGCTTGCCCGTGGCCCCCTCGCTCTGGGCAATTTCATTTTCATGGTGCGGAAAAACCAGGTCTTTTCCTCCGCAGTGAATGTCCAGGGTTTCCCCCAGGTATTTCATGCTCATCGCGGAGCATTCCACATGCCAGCCCGGCCGTCCCATCCCCCAGGGAGAGCTCCAGGCGGGCTCGCCGGGCTTTTGCGCCTTCCAGAGTGCAAAGTCCATCGGATGGCGCTTATTGGGATCCGTGTCCACGCGCGCCCCGCTCTCCAGATCCTCCAGATTCTGCCCGCAGAGCT
>DVMG01000163.1 GCA_018715105.1 Candidatus Ventricola intestinavium | reverse complement strand
ACTGGTCGGGCCCTCGGGCGGCGGAAAAAGCACGGCCGCCAAGCTGGCGGCCCGGTTCTGGGATGTGAATCGTGGCAGGATCACGCTGGGCGGGGTCGATGTTTCCACCGTGGAGCCGGAGGCTCTGCTGGCCCACTATGCCATCGTCTTTCAGGATGTGGTCCTTTTCCATGATACGATCTTGGAAAACATCCGGATCGGCCGGCGCGGCGCATCGGATGAAGAGGTTCTGGCGGCGGCAAAGGCTGCTCAGTGCGATGAGTTTGTCCTGCGTCTGCCGGAGGGATACAGGACCGTGATCGGTGAAAACGGCTCCACACTTTCCGGAGGAGAGCGCCAGCGGATTTCCATCGCGCGTGCGCTGCTCAAAGATGCGGACGTCATTTTGCTGGATGAGGCCACGGCCAGCCTGGACGTGGAAAACGAGACGGCCGTGCAGGCGGCGCTGTCGCGGCTTATCGCGGGTAAAACGGTGCTGATCATCGCCCACCGCATGCGCACGGTGGCCGGTGCGGATAAGATCGTGGTGCTCTCCAAGGGCCGTGTGGCCGAGCAGGGCACACACGAGCAGCTGCTTGAAAAACAGGGAATCTATGCCCATCTTTACTCGCTGCAGCAGCAGAGCAGCCAGTGGAGCCTATCCTAGAATCCGCATGCCGCTGCAGGCTGGCCTGCAACAAGAGGAGCCGTCTTTCCCTGCTTGGGCGGGGCAGGGCGGCTCCTCTTGGGATGATTTGGATCGGGCAATGCGCAAGGGGTCGGCTTTAGGCCAGCCCTTTTCCCAGTTCCATGGGCAGGGCCCATTTTGTCAGGCACTGCTCAAAAAGGGCTTCGATGCCGTCGATGCGAACGTAAGGCGTGCCCTTAAGCGCATAGGAAATGCGCAGAGAATCCCGCACGGGGAGGACGGGCTGCTGCTGAACCATGCAGACGGCTGTGATATGGGGAAGATCCGCTTCCACCCCGCAGACAGGCGCGGTTCCATTCCTCACGGCGTTCAGGGCGTCAACCAGCTTCTGCAGGGGAGGACCGGGATCAATGCGGGCATAGTCAACACACGTGCCGTCCCGCATCTTCGCACGGAAGGATGGATGCTCCGGGCCCAACGTGATCGTGCCCTTTTCAAACTCCAGGATACCGCGGGGGCCCAGCTCATCGGGCTCAATGGGATGGGCGGTGAAATACATCAGCTCGGCACCGCAATCGGTTGAAAAGCGCAGAGCCGCTATATCAAAATTCTCTACGAGCGGATTTCCGCGGTATAATTCCGCCTGAACGCCGGTAATGCCGCAGGCAGTATGCAGGGCGTTCCCCAGCAGGAAGGCCATCATTTGGAAGTTGTGCGCGCTGGCGTTGGAAAAGGGGCTGTCCCAAACCTCGCGGCCGTTCACGGCGATGCGGCCCGCCCAGTCGTTGCGTCGGTAATAATCCGCGCCGCGCCGGTAACCGTGAAGGATCCCCAGGCGTATGGGCGCGCCGAAGCGCCCGGATAAAATATCGTTTTTAAGGGCGAGCACATCCCGCCGGTATCAAGCTGATAGCTCACGCTCAAAAAGCGGCCCGCCCGGGCCGCGCCTTCGGCCATGGCGCGCGCCTCTTTGACGGTGAGGCACAGCGGCTTTTCGCACAGCACATGGGAACCGTGGGCGAAGCAGGAAATCGCCATCTCCGCATGAAAGTGCACCGGTGAGGCGAGAATGGCAGATCGGCGTGAGCCGCGGCATAAAAGGCTTCAAGCGTGGGATAGACGGGAATATGCCGCTCGCGAAGACGGGGAATGCGCTCAGGCAGATCCGCCCGCATGTCGCAGATCCCCACGAGATCCGCGCCGAGATCCTCCTTGGTGAGGGCATCGAGATACACGCGGCCATGCCCGCCTCCTCGCGCTCAAAGGAAGCATGGCGTGTCATCCTGTCTTGCAGCTCCTGCGTCAGCGTAAGCGGATCTCCGGCAGACAGAGCGGGTGGCGAAAAGGGCGGAAGGGCTTTGGGCAGGCCGCGTCCATGCCGGTGAATGTGCTGCGCAGCGCGCATGGAGCCCACCTGCGTGCTGTTGAGCGCCGTGCCGCCGGTATTACCTGCTGATCCCGCCTGACCGGCTTCGGGCTTTTCACAATGATGTGGCGCTTTTGTCCGTGTTCCGTTTCCATGGGGGAAATTTCACCTGCGTGCTGCCCACGGGCACGGAAAAATCGCGGTTTGATTCTTACTTTGCCATGCTCTGGGATGCGGCGCAGCGCGGTGGGCCGGATCTGTTTTTGCCGCCGGAGGACGCCGCGTTCCTTCCCATTCAGGAGATTCTGGAGGAACTGGATCGGACGCACGGGCGAGACTTTTCCCTGGAAGCGCTGGCCGAACGCTACTTTGTCAGCCCGGGCTGCCTGTCCGCTCATTTTCGCCGCCTGGTGGGGATCAGCCCCATGCAGTATGCGATGCAAAGCAGTCTGGCCCATGCCAGAATGCTTTTGCAAAGCACGGAGCTTTCCATGGCGGACATTGCCCGCCAATGCGGCTGGCAGGATGTGAGCAACTTTGTGCGCCGCTTTCGCCGGCAATTTCAGGTGACACCGCTTCAATACCGGAAAGGGAAGAGGACGTAAAAAACGGCGGCCGGGCGCCCTGCCAAGGCGCCCAGCCGCCGTTTATGCGGGGCTGAAAGCGGAAAAAATTTCGGAAAGAATCACGCTCACGCAAAGAGGCCGTCACATTTCGCTCTGCGGCAGATGGGCCTTCACCCGCAGGGTGAGCACCTGGAAGGGCGTGACATGCAGCAGGGCATCGGGGGCCAGGCAGTCGCCCACAGGGGCCTCCAGCATGTCGCAAAGCTGGAGAGAGGCAACGGCCAGGCCGCTGCGCAGATGGAAGAAGGTATCGGCCTTTTTGCTTTCATACAGGCGCACGATCAGATCTCCGCTTCCGTCTTCCGCCGGCTTGAGGGTATCCACGATCACGTTGGGACGGTCAGCGCAGAAAGCGCTCAGGCGCGGCGCGGCGCCGGGCAGGCAGGACAGCGGCTCGTTGAATGCGAGGCCCTGCAGCACCACGGGGCTTTCGGCAAACGCGCCTTCCCAGGCGGTGAAACCATAGCGGAAATGATGTTCGCCCTGGTCGCTGGCCATCTCCGGGGAGGCGGCGGCACGAAGCAGCGTCAGCTCAATGCTGTTTTGCTCCACGCCCACGCCGTATTTGCAGTCGTTGAGCACAGCGCAGCCGTGGCTGTTGTCGCAAAGGGCGGTATAGCGATGGTTGCAGACCTCAAAGCGCTGCTGGTCATAGCCGCGGCTTCGGTGAGTCGGCCGCTCCACATAGCCGAACTGAATCTCATGCTGGGCATGCTCGGCGCGCACATCCACCGGGAAGGCCACCTTCAAAAGCCGGTGCAGCTCGTGCCACTGGATCGTGGTGTCAAACGTTACAACCGGGCTGCCCACCGAGACGGAGATGGTCTGGCGGAGGGTGGAGCGGCCGATTGTGCCCTCCCATGTGACAGAAGCGGTCAGCCCGCGCGCGCAGGTCACCTCCATGCTGCCGGCCTCGGAGAAAAAGCATTCCTGCTCGCGGTAGTTGCTGTCGATATCCCAGGCGTCGAAAAGCCGCGGCACATCCTTGTACATGCAAAGGGCATTCATGGGCGCGCCCGCGGCCATCTCCCGCCCGTTCAGGAGATAGGAGACCACCTGGCCCTGGGCATTCAGATGCACTTCCAGCTGCGGCGTGCGAAGAACCGCGCCGCAGCCGGTTTTCTGGGCTGTGGCCACGGACTCACAGGGAACGGTCGGGCCGCTGACCAGCGAAACGGTGCCCATCGCGGGCACGTGGATCCGCGCCTTTCCTTCCAGCACGGGCACGGCCTCGCCTTCCAGGGTGCGGGCGCCGTCCCACAGCGCCTTTGGCAGATCCACAATCTCCTCGCGGGCAAAACCCAGGGAGTTAAACCATGTGAAGCCGTCTTTTCCGCCGACCAGGACGGCCTGCGCGGCTTTTGTCAGGGCTGCGGCCTCCTCTTGCAGGGCGTGGTGCGCCGCGTTGGCTTCTTCATACACCCGCGCGATGGAAGAACCGGGCAGGATGTCGTGGAACTGGTGCAGGAGCAGCACTTTCCACAGGCGGCAGGCATCCTGCACGGGATAGGCATGCCCGCGCAACGCGGCCAGCGCGCCCCACACTTCCAGATCGTGCAGGGCAAATTCGCTGCGGCGGTTGTTCTTTTTGATCGCCGCCTGTGTGGTGTAGGTGCCGCGATGGGCGTTGAAATACAGCTCGCCGTCCCACGTGTGCACCGGGCCACCCTTGCGCTCCAAATCCTCAAAAAAGGCCAGCGGGGAGACCATCTCCACCCGGGGCATGCCCTCCAGATTGCGCGCACGCAGGGCATATTCGATGTGGTCGCGGCAGGGACCGCCGCCGCCGTCCCCATAGCCAAAGGGAATCAGGAAATCCTCCAGATGACGTTTCTGCACGCGCGAGCGCCATACGCCGCACAGCTCCTTGGGATCCGTGCGGTAGGTGTAGCTGGTGGGCAGGAAAGAGGTGACGGTTGAGCCGTCCATGCCTTTCCAGGTGAAATAGTGATAGGGGAAGGGATCGCCCTCGTTATAGCTCCAGAAGATCTTCTGGGTGACCAGATAATCCACGCCGCAGCCCCTGAGCAGCTGAGGCAGGGCGGCCGAATAGCCGAACGTATCCGGCAGCCACAGCAGCCGGCTGCGGACGCCGAGCTCTTCCTGATAAAAGCGCTTGCCGAACATCAGCTGGCGGATGAGCGCCTCGCCGGAGGGCATGTTGGTATCCGGCTCTACATACATGGCGCCTTCGGCAATAAAGCGACCGCCGCGGATGGCCTCGCGGATTTTTTCGTACAGCGCGGGATAGTGCTCCCGGCACATCTCATAGGCGGCCGGCTGGCTCTGGATGAAGCGGTACTCCGGATAGCGGTCAAGCAGGCGCAGCTGCGCGGCGAACGTCCTGGCCGTCTTGCGGTGGGTTTCCTGCTGGGGCCAGAGCCAGGCAAGATCGAGGTGCGCATTGCCGACCGCGGCCATCACGGGAACGGTATCGCCGTTTTTGGCTTCCATCAGAGGGCGAAGTTCTTCCCGCGCCCTGCGGTAAGAGGCGATGCGCTGCGGAGCGGGCTGCTCAAAATCCACGATGCGGGTGTAGGCCTCCAGGCCGTCGGCGATTTTGGAAGCGCGCAGGGAATCCTCCGGCAGCTCGTCCATGAGCATCTGCAGGGTGGAAACATCCATCCACAGCTGATAGGCATCCTCATTCCATATGCCGTAGGTGGAGCAGCCGAGGCGCGCGCGGCGGCCTTCCTCCCTGGGGTCGCCCAGCGTGCCGGGCAGAACAGGCCCTGTGGCACAGCCGCCCACATCCGGGTAATAGTGGCCCGCATAGACCTCAAAGAGCAGGTCAAAGCGCATGCCTTCCTCGCCGGAGAGGGTCAGCACATTGTCTGAAAGAACGTGATGGGGCACGGACACCCATTCCGCCCGGCGCGTGCCGAAGGCCTCACCGTTGACAAACAGGGTGGCTTCCCCGCCCATATCCAGGGAGAGCACGATGGGCTTCCCCTGTGCCTGGCGGGGAAGCGTGATGCTGGCGCGCAGCCACAGGTATTCCCATGTGTGTCCCCAAGGCGTGCCTTCGGCAAAGGGGGCAAACGCGCCCGCCTGGGCCTGCTCGGGGGTCAGATGCTCCATGGTGGTGAAACCTTCAAATTGGATTTTTTCCAGCGGATGGTAAAAATCCTGCGCCAGAACCCGCTGCCAGTGGGCGATACGGGCCTGGTATTCTGAGTGCATCAGGCTCATTTTTCTGTTCTCCTTTGGTTCTCCTTGTAATGTGTAACGAATCCGGATGGATCCTGAACAGGACGGCTTGCGCGGCGCAGCCGCGCGGGTGAGAAGAGCATAA
>DVMG01000162.1 GCA_018715105.1 Candidatus Ventricola intestinavium | reverse complement strand
TTGACAAATGGCCGGAGGGGTGTTCAGTTCAGCGCCATGCGGTCGTTTACGATGCCGCTGGCCTGGGTGAAGAGGTTCAGCAGCTGTTCGACGGTGAGGTTTTTCTTTTCTTCTCCGGAGACGTCGAGGAGGATGTTCCCCTCGTGCATCATGATCAGGCGGTTGCCGTGGGCGATGGCGTCGCGCATGTTGTGCGTGATCATCAGCGTCGTCAAATGATTCTTCTGGACGATCTGATCGGTCAATTCAAGCACCTTCGCTGCCGTCTTGGGGTCGAGCGCCGCCGTGTGCTCGTCGAGGAGCAACAGCTTGGGGCGGTTCATCGTCGCCATCAGCAGCGTAATGGCCTGCCGCTGGCCACCGGAGAGCAGCCCCACCTTGGTGGACAGGCGGTCTTCCAGCCCGAGCTCGAGCGAAGCCAGCATTTCGCGGTACTTTTCCCGGTCCGCCCTTCTGACGCCGCGCACGAAGCGGCGTTTTTCGCCGCGCTTGGAAGCGATGGCCAGGTTTTCGGCGATCTCCATGTCGGGCGAGGTGCCCTTCATAGGATCCTGAAAGACCCTGCCGAGGAATTTCGCGCGCTTGTACTCCGGCATGCGTGTCACATCCACGCCATCGATCTCGATGGCGCCGTAGTCCGGCTTCCATACGCCTGCGATCGCGTTGAGCAGGGTGGACTTGCCCGCGCCGTTGCCGCCGATCACGGTGACAAAATCACCGTCCTCCAGTTCCAGATTCAGGCCGTTCAGCGCGGTCTTCGCGTTGACGGTTCCCGGGTTGAACGTCTTTTGCAGGTCGGTGATCTTAAGCATTTCCGCCGCCTCCATTTGTGGTTTTCTGGGGTTGCAGAGGTTTGCGCTTTGTGAAGTATTCGCCCTTCAAATATGGAACCGCCAGGAAGATCGTCACGATGATCGCGGAGAGCATCTTCAGATAGTCGGTCTTCAGGCCCATCAGGATGACCAGGTTGTACACGATGTAATAGATCACGCCGCCGCCCAGCACGCCGATCAGGCTGACCACGAAGTTGGCCTTGATCTTCATCGATACAGACAGGCCGATGAAGATGGCGGCGAGCCCGATCACGATGGCTCCGCGTCCGTCGTTGATGTTGGCGGATCCCTTGTACTGCGCAAGCATCGCCCCGGCAAGGGCGACGATGCCGTTGGCGATGGCCAGGCCGACGACCTTATTCAGCTTCACGTTGACGCCCTGCGCCTGGCTCATGGCGGGATTGTCGCCCGTTGATTTGAGCGTGAGGCCGATTTCCGTGTAGAAGAACTGCCACAGGCAGAGGATCACCACGGTGACCAGGATCAGCATCGCCACGATGGAGGCGGGATTGTCGCTCATGTGCACCCACAGGGCATTTGCCCTCGGATCGATGGCGACCAGGGACCTGCCGCCCAGAATGAACAGATTCACGGAATAGAGCATGAGCTGCGTCAGGATCCCGGACAGGATCGACGGGATTCCCAGTGCGGTGTGCAAAAGGCCCGTGACGGCGCCGGCCAACGTGCCTGCGAGCATTGCGGCGAGCACGCTGATCCACACAGGCACGCCGTTGCCCAGCAGCATGGCGCAGACGCAGGCCCCCGTGCAGATCGAACCGTCGACCGTCAGATCCGCGATGTCCAAAATCTTATAGGAAATGTAGACGCCGATGCCCATCAGGCCCCAGATCAGCCCTTCCGCGATGGCGCCAGGCAGTGCATATAGGAAAGCCATATCGTAATTCTTCCAATCTTAGGTTTTTATCGGGAATCAGTTGGCGGGGACTTCAATCCCCAGCTGCGCGCAGAGTTCCTCGTTGTAGGCGACGGCGGGCGTCAGGGTCATGATCTCGATATCGGCGGGAGCCGTGCCGTTGAGCAGGATGTCCGCGGCCATCAGGCCGGTCTCATAGCCCAGCTGGTAGTAGTCGATGGCCAGGCTGGCATAGCAGATGGTTCCGCCATAGCTGGTGTAGACGGGAACGTTCTTCTCCGTGCAGATCGTGCCGACGATGGTATCGTTGGCGGCGACGGTGTTGTCCGAGGGAATGTACACGGCCTTGCATTCATTGGCCATGGAGGTCGCCACGGCCTGCAGCTCGGTCGTCTCGGAGAAGGTGTAGGCGCTTACGACGATGCCCGCTTCTTCAAACAGTGCCTTGACGGCCTCATACTGGATCAGAGAGTTGGACTCGTTGGTGCAGTAGAGCACGCCCACCTGGTCGCCCTCGGTCAAACCCAGCGTGTCGATCATCATCTGCGCCTGCTCCGCGAAGGGGACGGCGTCGGAGGTACCGGTCACGTTGGCGGGAATCCCGCCGGCGAAGGTGTCGGCGTAATCCGTGACGGAAGTGCCCAGGATCGGGGTTTCGGTCGTCATGTTGGCGGCGGCCAGCAGGGCGGGCGTTCCGTTCGCCATGATCAAATCGACCCGCTTTGCGTTGAACGCATTGACCACGGTGGTGCAGAGGCTGGCATCGCCCGCGACCTGCGTATCAATTTCCACCGTATGTCCGGCGTCTTCCATCGCCTTTGTCAGCGCGTCGGTGAAGCCCTGCGTCGCCTGATCCAGGGAGTCGTGCACCATCAGCTGGCAGACGCCGACGGAATAGCTCTCGGCGCAGGCGCCGAAGCACATGGCAAGCATCAGCAAAAGGGTTGCCAGCAGGGTAATTGTCTTTTTCATGGTTCCTACCTCCAGCTAAATATCTATTTCTTCATCCATGAGGGATGAAAAAAGCCATAAAAAATCCCTGTACCCATCGAATACAGGGACGAAATGTTCGTGTTACCACTCTGTTTCGCATCTGCCTTGCGGCACATGCCTCATCGGGCTTCGCACCCATCGGAGACACGAAAACCGGTCCTTCCCGCGCAAACGAACGCGTGGCCTCAGATCGCACGTTGCCTCCCTGCCGGCACGCAGGCCGGCGTCTTTATGGGTTTAAAAGTCCTGGCGATGTAACGGTCGCACCCGTTGTGCCTACTGCTGGTTCAACACACCGCTCGCAGAATGAACTTCACGGAAATATTCCAATGCCTCGCACCGGCCGGCATCTCTCTGAAGGCTTTCTCTCCGCTACTCTTTCTGCTCAAACGCATTTTTCCTATCAAACGGCTCTATCAAACGGCTGCTTTGGAAAGATATTTTTATTCGATTTCACAAAGACATGGTTATTATACATCCTCCGAAGCGGGATTGCAAATTCAACATTTGCATACTATAATAAGATAAACTTATGAAATGCATGGAGGAAATCCCGTGAACCTGAATCAGCTGCGCTATTTTGTATCCGTTGCGGAGAATGGGAGCTTTACCAAGGCGGCCGCAAGCCAGTACATTTCGCAGACCGCGATTACCCAGCAGATCCACGCGCTGGAAGAAAATGTTGGAGCGAAGCTGTTTGACCGCAACAGCCGCCCGGTTTCCCTGACGCCTGCGGGAAAGGTCTTTCTCAAGGAAGCGCGGGAAATTCTCGGGCGAATGGACGTGGCGCTGGCGCGCATCCGCGAAGCGTCGGTCGGCCTGGAGGGCGAACTGCGCCTCGGATACACGAAGGGCTATGAGCACAGCGATCTTCCCAAACATCTGCGCGGCTTTCATCAGGAATACCCCAATGTGCTGATCTCGTGCTACCGCTGCGATACCGATATGCTGGCCTCCGGCGTTCTCCACGGAGAATACGATGTGATTTTCACATGGGACAGCACGAACATCCGTCAGGAAGAAGCGATTGAACTTCGGGTCTTTGAACACGTGCCGCTTTATGTCGCGCTCTATGCGGATCATCCGCTCGCCAGGCGAAAGAAGCTCACCCGCAGGGAGCTCAAGCAGGAAAACATCCTCTACATGTCTCCTTCGGGCACGGGCAATTCTTTCGGCGATGCTTTCTATATCAGCCTCTATCAGCGAGCGGGGTATCAGCCCAATATCATCCTGCGCTCCAACGACATGGAGAGCATCCTGATGATGGTGGCGGCGGAAGAAGGCATTTCCATCGTGCCGGGATACTCTCATCCATGGGACATCGGCACGGAAAACGTCGTGTTCCTTCCTCTTTCCGGGGAGGAAGAAACCGAGGAGATCCTGATCGCCTGGCGCGGGGATAACGATAATCCCGCCCTGCAGCGCTTTATCCAGAAGCTTTCAAACGAATAAAGCGGTTTTCAGGCTTATGCTAAGAGCAAACGCTGTTTGGTGACTTCATCACAGAAGCGCGGCGTATTTTCAGGTAGAATAAGGCCACAAACAGAACAAAGGAGGCCGTAAAAAAGATGAAGGCTATGAATATCAGCAGGGAAAACTTCCAAACCGAGGTCCTGAAAGCAGACCGCCCTGTCTTGCTCGACTTCTGGGCGCCGTGGTGCGGCCCCTGCCGCATGGTGGTTCCGATCATTGAGGAGATCGCCAATGAGCGCGCGGATATCAAAGTCGGCAAGATCAATGTGGACGAGCAGCCGGAGCTTGCAAGCGCGTTTGGCGTGATGAGCATTCCCACGCTGCTGGTGATGAAGAATGGCAAGGTTGTCAATCAGTCGATGGGCGCCCGTCCGAAAAAGGACATTCTCGCCATGCTCTAAGGAGTGGAAACCGTGGGAATCTTTGATTTTTTTAAGCGGACGGATATTGATCAGGGCGTAAAGGCGTATCAGGAAACGCCCGGCGCGATTTTGCTGGATGTGCGAACAGCGGAGGAGTTCCGAGGCGGCCGGATTCCCGGCAGCAACCATGTTCCCCTGCAGAGTATCGGCAAGGTGACGGCGGTGGTTAAGGACAAATCCATCCCAATTTTCGTCTATTGTCAGTCCGGGGCGCGCAGCCGCATGGCCGCGAATACGCTGCGGCGCATGGGCTATGAAAGCGCAACGGACATCGGCGGGATTTCCGCCTATTCCGGCGCGATCGAGCGCTGAAAGCAAAAGCAAAAGTATGATACAAATGGAGGGATTCGTCTGTGGGAGCGGTGAAAAAGAGGCGCAAAGCCTTGGTGGATGAGGCGCATTGCGTGGCCTGTGGCTGCTGCGTAAAGGTATGCCCGCTGCAGGCCATTGGGATTGTGAAGGGGCTGACCGCGCGGGTCAACGCAGAAAAATGCGTCGGCTGCGGAAAGTGCGCCAGAGAGTGCCCGGCCAGCGTGATCGTTATCCAGGAGGTGGAAACATGAAAAAGCGCTGGTACGATTATCTCTGGATCGCTTCGCTGCTGTATCTCGTGCTGGGGTTTTTCAACATACTCTTTGCCTGGCTGGGCCTGCTGTGCTTCTTTATCCCGCTTGTCATCGCGCTCGTCAAGGGAACGAAGGGATACTGCAACCGGTATTGTGGCCGTGGACAGCTCTTCAGCCTGCTTGGAGGCCGCCTGGGACTGTCGCGGAAAAAGGACATCCCCCGTTGGATGAAGAGCAAAGGGTTCCGTTACGGCTTTTTGATCTTTTTCTTCGCCATGTTTTTCCTGATGCTCCTGAACACATATCTGGTGTTTGCCGGAGCGCAGGATATGAAACAGGTGGTCACGCTGCTGTGGACTTTTAAACTGCCGTGGCACTGGGCCTATCACGGGACGCTTTTTCACGAAGGGGTCGCGCAGTTCGCCTTTGGTTTTTACAGCGTAATGCTGACCTCCACGGTGCTCGGGCTGATCACGATGGCGCTGTTCAAGCCGCGCAGCTGGTGCGTCTATTGTCCGATGGGAACGATGACGCAGCTGATCTGCAAAGCAAAGGCCGGGAAGGCGTAGCGCCTCGGTCACGTATCCGTTCCCGCCAGGGCCCTCAACCGTTCCTCGGCGAGGATCGCCACCATGCCGCGGGATAGCCTGACCAACCCTTCCCCCTGAAAGTAGCGCAGCATCCGCGTGATGACCTCGCGATGGGAACCGATGTGGTTGGCGATGGCCTCATGCGTAATTTTCAATTCGTTGTTTCCCTCAATGGCGGCTTCCTCCAGCAGGAACGCCGCCAAACGCTTATCGAGGCTTTTCCACAGGATCTGTTCGATCAGCCACATGACGTCGGTAAAGCGGGTGGCCATCAG